>JBJTHB010000019.1:0-12775 GCA_046094245.1 Actinomycetota bacterium | reverse complement strand
ATCCCGATTTCATCGGCGGAGTCATACCTCGCCCAGATTGGAGACCTCTGACGAAATTTGAAACTAAGGGCCTAGCCAAGAAACATCGTGTGACGGATTTTTCTTATTCGCGAATTTAGAGGTTTCTAGATTGTTCATACTGAGAAATCAAGCCAATCCGACGCGCATGTCGTTCATCGCCAGTGAATGGAGTGGCTAGGAAAGTATCAACCAACTTGAGGCAAAATTCTTCATCATGCATACGCCCACCAATAGAAATAACATTCGCATCGTTGTGCTCACGAGCAAGTTTTGCGGTTTCAATACTCCACACCAAGGCGGCACGAACACCTTCAACTTTATTTGCCGCGATTTGTTCTCCATTTCCCGAACCGCCAAGGACTATGCCAAATGAGCCCGGTTCTTCTGCGGTTGCTTCAGCGGCAGGAATGCAGAAAACAGGGTAATCATCAAGAGCGTCGTATATGTAAGGCCCATGATCTGCGACTGTATGACCTTGGGCGCGTAGATGATCGATGATTTTTCCTTTAAATTCGAGCCCTGCATGATCACTTCCAATATGAATCTTCATAGCGGTACCTTCTCAAAGAAAAAAGAGAACCGCTGGCATTTCTACCAGCGGTTCTTGTCTTAGGAGGAACGAGATAAATGAAAGTAGAGGTAGTTAGCGGTTAGTGTCCGCCGCGACCATGTCCCTTCGGGCCACCAAGTCCTTTTGGACCTTTGCCCATTCCCTTGGTCGCTTCTACATGCGCAGTAACGCGATCCTTGAGATTTGCTTTCAATGTTGTTGCCTGAGCTGCTGTGAGTTTCCCAGCAGTAACAGCGGCATCAATCTCTTTAGTTGCAAATGCAACCATTGCAGCAATCAAAGCATCTTTCTTTGAACCTGCAATTGTTGCGAGTGATTCACCGGCTTGGAGACGTGACTTTAGAGTCGCAGCATCAATACCTAGAACATCGGTAATGACTTTGAGGTGTTCTGCATGTCGCGCATCATGAGCAGCTTGTGCCGCCGATCTCTTTTCATTAAATGCCTGGTTGATTGCATCAATCTGTGCTTGAGTCAAAGTTCCCTTTGTCTTCAAGCCTTCCAAAATTGTGGCAAGTCCCTGGCCCTTTCCACCCATTCCCTTGTCATGTGCTGATGCTCCAGCAACTCCGCCAAGAGTGAGTGCAAGTCCCGCAACTACAGAAGCTGCGATTAACTTCTTCTTCATTCATACTCCTTGTCGATTGAGTACTTACTTCGAACACCCTCGTATTCGATAACGGGATAAAACTACTCTTTTCTGAATTGGCTAGCGATTTTTTATGAGAGCCACGTCAGAGTTTTTCCCCCAGGAGGAGACTTATACGCTCACAATCTGAGAATTGGTATAGAGAATTAGGGCTACGTATTTGCCTCACGCTCAAACACGATTGAACTCCACATCCCCACCCAGGGGTACTTACCCCTTGAGGAGGGGTACCCATGAACACGCCACATCCACTTCTGCGCATCTTCATCGCGCTATCTCTATTCACTTCGATCGGAGTAGGCCCTTCAATCGCAGCTGGTCGAACAAATCAAACAGTTGCAAACACGGTGCTCAATGGAAAAGGTGCACCAGGATCAAAACTCGGAATCAATGGTGACTTTTATATTGATGTTCTTACTTTCAATATTTATGGGCCAAAAGCGAACAATCGCTGGCCTAATCCCGTAAGCCTCAAAGGTCCGGCCGGGGTCGCTGGAAGTGATGGAAAAACTGGAGAAAGAGGAAATGCACAAACAGGTGCTCGAGGCGAGCAAGGTGAAAAAGGAGAAAAGGGCGAAAAGGGTGACAAAGGAGATCCTGGTGAAAAAGGTGCGAAAGGAGATACGGGAGCAATAGGTCTCACCGGTGCAACTGGACTAACGGGAGCGACCGGATTAACTGGTGCCACAGGAGCAGTTGGAGCAAAAGGCGATACAGGTGCGCAAGGATTGAAAGGAGATACGGGAGCAACAGGTGCACAGGGTTTGAAAGGTGATACTGGTTTAACAGGTGCGACAGGTGCGACAGGTGCGACAGGAGCAACTGGTGCCCAAGGTTTGAAAGGTGATACTGGCGCAACAGGGGCGCAAGGAGTTAAAGGCGACAAAGGCGATACAGGTACGGCAGGTGCAACTGGTGCAACGGGAGCAACGGGAGCAACGGGAGCAACTGGTCCATCGAACACGCAAGTTATTTCGATTCCAACATTTACGTTATCAACTTCCACGCCAAATACTTCAGCTTCTAGCTCATACTTCGGGACATTGGTTGCAGGGAATAGTTACAAATTTGAAATCATCGTTCGGGGTCAAACAAATAACAAAGACGGGAAAACAGGTCTAGATATTTTGGCAAGCGGCTCCGGGCATACTGTTAATTTCAGCTACATCACCAGCAGCATTACCGAATATCGAAATTCATCGACATGGAATGGTTATCAATTTTTGGTTATCGGCACGATTGTTGTTGCTTCAGGAGGTTCATCGCTAGCAGTAACTCTGATAGATGGAACTGCAACAACTGCAGCAGCACCAATAACTGCAACAGGAATCGCATCAATTACCTTGGTAGGAAGCGTCACGGGGTCGTAATAAAGATGAATGGAGCGGGCGACGGTAATCGAAACCGCGTAACTAGCTTGGAAGGCTAGGGCTCTACCATTGAGCTACGCCCGCACTGTTCAGTTTTCTGGTTTTCCTCGGGGGCGGATACCCGTCCCTTCAGGGGGAGCAGAATAACCGCTAAGGCTTCGGCTCAGGTAATTGGTTTTCGAATTTTCATCTAGACTCTGCAACCTGCGCCGCGGGGCGTAGCGTAGTGGCTAGCGCGCCTGCTTTGGGAGCAGGAGACCGTGGGTTCGAATCCCTCCGCCCCGACCAGAAATCATCATCACGTCAGGAGTCATGTGAAAAGCGCTGTCGAAACAATCTCGCCAACTCGAGTTCGTATTTCTATCGATGTCGACTTCAATGATCTTGAGCCACATGTAAAGCGTGCATACCAATCAATCTCGGAAAGAATAGCTATTCCAGGATTCCGTAAAGGCAAAGTTCCTCGCGCGATGATCGACCAACGCGTGGGACGTGGTGCGGTGCTTGATGAAGCAATTAACAATGCACTTCCTGATCTTTACACTCAAGCAGCGCGAGAGAACGATGTTCTTGTAGTTGGTCGCCCTTCGGTTGATATCAAAGAACTTAAAGACAACGAACTTGTGAAGTTTGAAGTCGAAGTTGATATTCGCCCAGAAATTAAGCTTCCTGATTTCTCAAAGATAGAAATCAATGTGGACGACGTTGCTGTCACTGATAAAGATGTTGAAGAGCAGGTTGAAGCACTACGTATTCGATTCGGAACATTAACCACCGTCGAAAAAGATGCTGCCTCAGGAGACTTTGTCTCCATAGATCTTGTCGCTCGTGTCGATGGAAAAGATGTTGAAGGTGGAAGTGCAAACGGGATTTCATATGAAGTCGGCTCAAATCGAATGATTGACGGCCTTGATGCTGCCCTCGAAGGCATGAAGGTTGATGAAACAAAGAAGTTCAATGCGCCGCTTGTGGGAATGAAAGAGGGAGAAGAGGGCGAAGTTGAAGTAACGCTCAAAGCGGTCAAGAAGCGTGAGCTTCCAGAACTTAACGATGAGTTTGCAAAACTTGCTAGCGAGTTTGAGACTTTTAAGGAACTAGAGGCGGATGTCCGCGAGCGCTTGAAGCGATTGAAGGCTATGGAACAAGGCGCTCAGGCTCGCGACAATCTCCTCAAGCACTTACTAGATTCAGTTGAAATTCCTGTCCCAGAAAACCTTGTTAAAGATGAAGTTCATGATCATCTTGAGAAGGAAAATCGCCTTGAAGATGAGACACATCGCGCTGAAGTGACTGAAGAAATCACACGTTCTGTGCGAGGAGACTTCCTTCTTGATGCGATTGTTAAGGCAGAAGAAGTTCAAGTTTCGGAAGCCGAACTCACGGAGTATTTGATCCGCACAGCCGCTCGCTACCAGATGACACCAGACCAATTTGCCCAACAGATCACACAAGCTGGACAAGTTGCGACTCTGATGGCAGAAGTTGCGCGCACAAAAGGTCTCGCGATTGTTCTTGAACGCGTCAAGGTTAAAGATGCATCGGGAAATGCTGTTGATCTCTCAGCTCTTGCGCCCAAGAAGGTTGAAGAACCACAGGCCTAATGTCGCTCTGCCCTGAGCGAACATCGAGAGATTTCCCCTTTTCGAGGAAGCATTTTGACCCGCGGAGCGTTAGGGTCACTACATAACTTTTTATCAGGAGGATTCTGTGGAGCTCATTACCCCACGCATGGCGACCCCCGGCGCCGGTGGATTGGATGACCAGGTCTATAACCGATTACTGAAGGAACGCATCATCTTCCTCGGTTCGGTTGTTGAAGACACGATGGCTAACGCGATTGCCGCACAAATGTTGTTGTTGGCAGCTGAAGACCCCGATAAAGATATTTACCTTTACATCAACTCACCTGGAGGTTCGATTTCTGCGGGTATGGCCATTTACGACACGATGCAATACATCAAGAATGATGTCGCAACTGTTGCGATGGGGCTCGCTGCATCGATGGGCCAATTCCTATTGTGCGCAGGTTCTCCTGGAAAGCGTTATGCGTTGCCGCACGCACGAATCATGATGCACCAACCATCCGGAGGAATCGGTGGAACTGCATCAGATATCAAGATTCAAGCTGAACAGATGTCATTCACAAAGAAGAAGATGGCAGAACTCATTGCTCATCACACTGGCCAGAAAATGGAAACAATCACTGCAGATTCCGATCGCGATCGTTGGTTTACCGCGGAAGAAGCGAAGGAATACGGGTTTGTAGACCATGTCGTTAAGTCAGCTGGACAGGTCTCAGGAAGCGGAGGAACAGCGCGATGAAAATCAACGACATTCATAATCGTTATGTACTTCCTACGATTGAAGAGCGAACCGCATATGGTTACAAGCGCCTAGATCCGTATACAAAACTTTTTGAAGAGCGCATCATTTTCCTAGGTCAGGGAATTGATGACACCGTCGCGAACGACGTCATGGCTCAGCTTCTAACTTTGGAGTCGATGGATCCTGATCGTGACATCATGATGTACATCAACTCTCCAGGTGGATCATTCACTGCGCTCACCGCGATCTACGACACAATGCAATTCGTCCGTCCAGATGTGATGACAATCTGTTTAGGTCAAGCTGCTTCAGCCGCTGCAGTCTTGCTCGCAGGCGGAACGCCCGGAAAGCGATATGCACTCGAGCATTCACGTATCTTGATTCACCAGCCTTACAGCGAGGGTGGCGGACAAGGTTCGGATATCGAAATTCAAGCGCGCGAAGTTCTTCGCATGCGCGAACTCCTTGAAGAGATGCTCGCAAAGCATTCGAAGAAATCAAAGGAAGATATCGGGAAAGATATTGAGCGCGACAAGATCCTGACTTCCGCTGAAGCCGTGGAGTACGGGCTCGTCGATCAGATTCTTGCTTCACGTAAAGCTTCGTCGAAGAAGTAGCTCTAGCTCCGATTACTCTCAGGGCGAACATGTTCTGCCCTCATTGATCGTGCCTGCAGACTTACGATTAGTGCCTTCCCTCAAGAAAGTAGGCGTTCTGTGACTCGCATCGGTGAAAGCGGCGATCTTCTCAAGTGTTCCTTCTGTGGCAAGACCCAGAAGCAAGTCAAAAAACTCATAGCCGGTCCAGGCGTCTATATCTGCGACGAATGCATCGATCTCTGTAATGAAATTATCGAAGATGAATTATCCGAAGCTTCGTCCGCAGGTTTACAAGAACTACCGAAACCACAAGAAATCTATGACTTCCTTGACCAATATGTAATCGGACAAGATCGTGCGAAGAAATCCCTCTCTGTTGCGGTCTATAATCATTACAAGCGCATTAAGGCTGGAGATCGTCATCGTGAAGATGGAGTTGAACTTTCCAAGAGCAACATCCTGCTTTTAGGTCCAACTGGTTGCGGCAAGACACTGCTCGCCCAGACATTAGCCCGCATGTTGAATGTTCCTTTTGCAATTGCAGATGCAACGGCTTTAACTGAAGCGGGTTACGTTGGCGAAGATGTCGAGAACATCTTGCTTAAGTTGATCCAAGCAGCTGACTTTGACGTGAAGAAAGCCGAAACAGGAATCATTTATATTGATGAAATTGACAAGGTAGCGCGTAAGAGCGAGAACCCATCCATCACTCGAGATGTATCCGGTGAAGGTGTCCAACAAGCGCTTCTGAAGATTCTTGAGGGAACTACGGCATCAGTACCACCACAAGGTGGACGTAAGCATCCCCATCAAGAATTCATTCAGATTGACACGACAAACGTACTCTTCATAGTTGGTGGTGCTTTCGCTGGACTAGAAAAAATTATCGAAGGTCGAAAAGGAAAAGCTGGAGTTGGTTTCAACGCCACATTGCAGACTGAGAAAGATAAACAAACAAATGATCCATTTGCAGATGTGATGCCTGAAGATCTATTGAAATTCGGCATGATTCCTGAGTTTATTGGCCGTCTTCCAATAGTCACTTCAGTTGAAAGTCTTGATCGAACTGCACTTCTCCAGATTCTCACCGAGCCCAAGAACGCGCTTGTTCGTCAATACGCACACCTCTTTGGAATGGATGAGGTCGAGTTTGAGATTTCTAAGGAAGCGCTCGAAGTGATTGCCGACCAGGCAATTGCTCGAGGCACTGGAGCTCGTGGATTACGTGCAATTATGGAAGAAGTACTACTTCCGGTTATGTATGAAGTTCCAAGCAAAAAAGAAATCGGAAAAGTTATTGTTACTCCTGATGTGATCACTTCAAAGGCAGCACCGACATATGTTGAACGTGGTCCTAATAGCGTCAAGCGCTCAACGAAACGTGGGGAAGAGAAGACCGCGTAACACTCGGTAGTATCCGCCTTATGTCTGAGCTGCCTTCACAATTCTCGCCTAGCGAGATTGAGGCGCCGCTCTACCAAAAATGGATTGATGCAGGTTATTTCAAAGCAGATGCACATTCCAAGAAAGAACCTTTCTGCATCGTCATTCCACCGCCGAATGTCACAGGAAGTCTTCACATTGGCCACGCTTTAGACCACACAATCCAAGATCTCTTGATTCGCATGAAGCGAATGAAGGGCTTTGAAACGCTCTGGTTACCTGGAATGGATCACGCAGGTATTGCCACCCAGAACGTTGTTGAGAAGCAGTTAGCCGCCCAAGGTAAATCTCGTCACGATTTTTCGCGCGAAGATTTCGTCAAGAAAGTTTGGGAATGGAAGGCTGAATCAGGCGGCGCGATTCTCGGTCAGATGAAGCGACTGGGCGACTCGGTTGATTGGAGTCGTGAACGTTTCACGATGGACGAAGGATTATCTGAAGCGGTTCTTACTATTTTCAAGCGTTTATACGATGCGGGACTTATATACCGTGCAGAACGCATCATCAATTGGTGCCCACGATGCTTAACCGCACTATCAGACATTGAAGTTGACCATAGCGACGATGCAGGTGAATTCGTTCAAGTCCGATATGGAGATGATGAATTGAGTATCACTGTTGCCACAACTCGTCCAGAAACGATGCTTGGTGATGGTGCTGTCGCAGTTCACCCGAATGATGATCGTTATAAGCACATGATTGGAAAAAAGGTATTGTTACCGCTCGTTGATCGCATGATCCCAATCATCGCTGATGAACTTGTAGAGCCAGAATTTGGAACCGGTGCAGTAAAAGTAACTGCGGCCCATGATCCGAATGACTTCGAAATGGGTATGCGCCATAACGTTCCACTCATCGTCATTATGAATGAACAAGGCATCATGAGCGGCACGGGAACCGAATTCGACGGCATGGATCGATTCGATGCTCGAAAAGCGGTCGTTGAGAAGTTACGCAGCATGGGTCGAATCGTTTCGGAAAAACGTCCTTATATTCATGCTGTTGGACATTGTTCGCGTTGTGACACCACAGTTGAGCCACGACTCTCCAAGCAATGGTTTGTGAAAGTTGCACCTCTTGCGAAAGCTGCTGGAGACGCAGTCCGCGATGGCAAAGTAAAGATTGATCCAATATCAATGGAGCCACGATTCTTTGAATGGGTCGACAACATGCATGATTGGTGCGTTTCACGACAATTGTGGTGGGGCCATCGAATTCCAGTTTGGTATGGACCAAATGATGAAGTAGTTGTTGTTGGGCCAGGAGAGAAAGCTCCTGATGGTTACCGACAAGATCCAGATGTTCTCGATACTTGGTTTTCTTCAGCGCTATGGCCCTTTTCAACCCTTGGTTGGCCCAATAACACTGACGATCTCAAGAAGTTCTATCCCACGAGCGTCCTAGTGACGGGTTATGACAGTCTCTTCTTCTGGGTTGTGCGCATGATGTTATTCGGGCTTTTTGCTATGGATGGCGTTCCACCATTTCACGTGATTGCACTTCATGGTCTTGTCCGAGATAAGCACGGAAAGAAAATGAGTAAATCCAAGGGCAACGTTGTCGACCCTCTCGAATTCATGGATAAGTACGGATCTGACGCACTGCGTTTCACGTTGGCTCGCGGAGCAAATCCTGGCACCGATCAAGCACTTGCCGAAGAATGGATTGGCGGTTCACGAAACTTTGCCACAAAAGTTTGGAACGCTTCTCGTTTCGCAATGATGAACGGTGCCACAACTAATGGCTCCCTCCCCGAAAAGTCAGAGTTAAATCATGTGGATCGATGGATATTGAGTCGCCTTGAGACCACAATCAAGAACGTTGATGAGCTCTACGAAACTTTCGAGTTTGCCAAAGGTTGCGAGGAGATCTATCACTTTGCTTGGGACGAAGTCTGTGATTGGTATCTCGAACTAATTAAGGATTCATTTGCCAAAGGTGGAGTTGAAGCAGAGAAAACCCGTCGAGTTCTAGGTCACGTTCTTGACCAACTCCTTCGCTTAATGCATCCCACCATGCCTTTCTTGAGCGAAGCGCTGTGGACCGCACTCACCGGCGGAGAATCCTTGGTCATTGCTGAATGGCCAAAAATGTCGAATGCAACAGAGGACACAGAAGCTCTCACTGTTGTTGAAGATATGCAGAAACTCATCACTGAGATTCGCAGATTCCGTAGCGACCAAGGCATCAAAACTTCCGCACGGGTTAGAGCAAAGATTGAAGGTCTAACTGGAGTCGTTGCTGGATATGAATCTGCCATTAAATTCTTGGTTCGACTCGATGAACCTTCGAACTCTTTCAAACCAAGTGCCAAGATAGAAGTTGGTGAATTTACCGTTCATTTTGATCTCACTGGAAGCGTTGATGTGAAAGCAGAGCGGGCTCGTCTGACTAAAGATCTGGAAGCAATCAAGAAAGATCAACAAACAGCGCGAGTGAAATTAGAGAACGAAAATTTCATGGCGAAAGCGCCAATGGATGTTGTTAAGACAATCCGCGAACGTATGGAGTTCTGTGAAACAGAGATTGCTCGTATATCTGCGCTTTTAGCAGCTCTCCCAAGCGAATAGTAAGCAATGACAAGCAAAGATGATTTGGCACGTCTTGACGCAATTGAAAAGGCGTTACTGAATCGTTGGCCCGAAACAAGAATTGCTCCCACTCTCGAGCGCATCGCGGCACTTGCAGATGTTTTGGGATCGCCACAACTTTCGTATCCCACGATACATATTGCTGGTACGAATGGTAAAACGACGACTACGCGCTTAATTGATTCTCTCTGTTTTGAGCTTGGTATGCGCACAGGACGTTTCACAAGTCCACACTTAGAGAGTTTCCTGGAACGAATTTCAATAAATGGCGAGCCAATCTCGGCAGAAGGAATGATCGCGACGTATAACGACATTGCTCTTTACCTCGATTTGATTGATTCCAAGATGTCGAACAAGCTCTCATTTTTTGAAGCGATGTGTGCGCTTTCCTTTGTAGCTTTTGCGGAGTTCCCAGTCGATGTTGGAATCTTTGAATGCGGTATGGGTGGTGAATGGGATTCCACAAACGTAATTAACGCAGCTGTATCTGTGATTACGCCTATCGGTTTTGATCATATGGAATACCTCGGGGACACATTAGAGAAGATCGCAACCACTAAATCTGGCATCGTCAAAGAGGGAAGTTTTGCTGTTCTGGCTCGACAAGAAGCCGATGTTGCCCAGGTCTTGATGCATAAGTGCGCTCAGGTCGATGCAACCCCGATTCGCGAAGGGATCGAATACTCCGTCAAGAACCGCGCTTTAGCTCTTGGAGGCCAACTACTCTCGATTGCTGGTGTGTATGGCGAGTACGACGATCTATTTCTACCGCTTCACGGAGCTCACCAAGCAGCAAATGCCGCGACCGCAATTGCCGCAGTCGAAGTATTCGCAGGAGAAACTAAATTAGATGAGCAAGTCGTGCGCGCGGCACTGGCCAATGCCACCTCACCAGGTCGTTGTGAGATAGTCATGCGAAATCCAACTGTAATTATTGATGCTGCTCATAATCCACACGGAGCGGATTCGCTGAAGCAAACACTCTCAGAGGAGTTTGATTTTGATGGCGTAATCGGAGTAGTTGCACCCATGGGCGATAAAGATGTTTCGGGAATCTTGGAAACGCTTGAAGGAGTGATGTCAAACGTTATTGTTACTCGTAACTCTTCGCATCGTGCCGCTTCAGTAGATGAACTCTTTTACACTGCACGGGAAATCTTCAGCAGTGAACGAGTCCAAAAGTTTGAGACTTTAGAGTTGGCTATCTCAACTGCCATTGAACAAGCAAAACTTCAAAACGCAATTCAAGATTCTAATGTCGCAGTTGTGATTGCTGGTTCAGTTGTCACAGCAGGCGAAGCTCGGGCAATTGTTCGAAAACTAAAGGAGAGTCGAAAGTGAGAATGTTGGCACGTAGCGTTCTCGTGATGGAAATCTTCATTATGGGATTTGCCTTACTTCTTGCAAAGGATTTGCCAGATTCTGAGGGATTGATCTTTGGTGGTGTAATTGCGACTCTTGCCTTTCTTGCTGCCGGAATGTTGAAGCGAAAAGTTGGATGGATTCTGGGTTGGCTAGTACAGGGATTGTTGATCGCCTATGGTTTTGTGGTCTTCACCATGTTCTTTCTGGGGGCGCTTTTTGCAGGACTTTGGGCGGCCGCAATCATTATTGGGCGCAAGGGTGAGGCTGCTCGAGCCGCATTTAGTGAGGGTCGCGAAGGCGAAAATTCACAATAGACTTGGCCCGTGACTAACGCGAATTCCTCTGCTCAGCGCACGTTAATTTTGGTTAAACCAGATGGCGTCCGTCGTGGTCTCGTTGGTGAAGTTATTGCTCGCGTCGAACGTAAAGGTTACAAAATCTCTGCGCTTCGCATGCTCACAGCAGATAAGTCAATGCTCGAATCTCACTACGCAGAACATAACGGCAAACCTTTTTATGAACCGTTGATGGAGTTCATGCTCTCTGGTCAAATCGTTGCAATGATTGCTGAAGGCGAAAGAGTGATCGAAGGCTTTCGCTCACTTGCTGGGGCGACTGACCCGACCGTTGCTGCACCCGGTTCGATTCGTGGTGATCTCGCACGCGATCAAGGTACTCGCGTTGTCCAAAACATTGTTCACGGTTCAGATTCACCAGAATCAGCTGAACGAGAGATAAAAATTTTCTTCCCCAACAATTAAGGAGTAGATCACATGGCAACCCAAGGAAACCGTTGGACATTTTTAGGTCGCGATATGGCGATCGACCTCGGTACTGCTAATACCTTGGTCTATGTTCGCGGAAAAGGAATCGTCCTCAACGAACCAAGTGTTGTTGCCGTTAATCAAGAAACAGGTGCTGTACTCGCAGTTGGTACCGAAGCCAAAAAGATGATCGGTCGTACTCCTGGAAGCATCGTCGCTATCCGTCCATTGAAAGATGGCGTTATCGCAGACTTTGATACCACCGCATTGATGATCAAGTACTTCATTCGCCAAGTACATAAGCGCACGTATCTCGCAAAGCCACGCATTGTTATTTGTGTGCCATCTGGAATCACAGGCGTCGAACAGCGCGCTGTAAAAGATGCAGGTTATGAAGCCGGAGCTCGCAAGGTCTACATCATTGAAGAGCCAATGGCCGCTGCAATTGGAGCGGGTCTACCAATCCATGAACCCACAGGAAATATGGTTGTAGATATTGGTGGAGGAACAACCGAAGTAGCTGTGATTTCACTGGGCGGCATCGTCTCTGCGCTCTCCATCCGTGTGGGCGGTGACGAATTGGATCAAGCCATTATAAATTGGGTGAAGAAGGAATTCTCACTCATGTTGGGTGAGCGAACTGCCGAAGAAATAAAGATGGCAATTGGCTCTGCATATCCGCTACGCGATGAACCAGATGCCGAAATTCGTGGTCGTGACTTAGCTACCGGACTTCCCAAGACGATCGTTGTCTCATCGGAAGATATTCGAAAGGCGTTGGAAGAACCAGTAAACGCAATCATCAATGCTGTGAAGGGAACTCTGGATAGAACACCACCTGAGCTTGCAGCAGATCTCATGGATCGTGGCATCGTGCTTACAGGTGGCGGCGCGCTACTTAAAGGGCTTGACGAAAGATTGCGCCACGAAACGGGAATGCCAATCCATATCGCGGAGCGGCCATTAGCGGCAGTCGTCGAAGGTTCCGGTAAGTGTGTTGAAGAGTTCGAAGCGCTAGAGAAAGTTCTAATCTCAGAGCCTCGCCGCTAGGTTTCACATGGCGAATCGAGGAGCGAA
>JBJTHB010000018.1:0-2598 GCA_046094245.1 Actinomycetota bacterium | reverse complement strand
TCGATGATTGTTGCGATGGGTGCGCTTCACAAGAAGTACACGCTAAAAGAATTAGTGGTTTCTTCGTACCAAGCTGCATCAGGTGCAGGTCAATCAGGTCTTGATACTTTGCGCGCACAGATTAAGGATGTCGCGGGCACAAGTGTTGGCGATAATCCTGGCGATGTTCGTACTGTCGTTAAAGATAATGGGCCATTCCCAGCGCCACTTGCTCTCAATGTGATTCCTTGGGCGGGATCTTTGAAGAACGACGGTTACACATCAGAAGAATTGAAAGTTCGCAACGAATCTCGCAAGATTCTTGGACTTTCTGATCTCAAAGTCTCAGCGACCTGTGTTCGTGTTCCAGTACTTACTACTCACTCCCTTGCCGTTCACGCGATCTTCGATTCCGAGGTTTCCCGAGGAGAGGCGCAATCAATCTTGAAAAATGCCGCAGGCGTAGAGCTGGTGGACGATCCAGAAAACCACAAATTCCCAACCCCAGCTGATGTGGTTGGAACAGATCCAACATGGGTAGGCCGCGTACGTAAGTCACTCGATAATCCCAAGGCGATTGATCTTTTTGTATGCGGCGATAACTTACGTAAAGGTGCGGCCCTTAACACCGCCCAGATTGCGGAGTTAGTAGCGAAGGAATTTAACTAGTTTTTTTCTTCGCCACTTCATCTAAGAGATATTGCAAAGTCCAAGGGCTATTTCTCTTTACGCTATCGACATAGCCTTGCAGAAGTTCAGTCCATTTGGAAATATTCAAACCCGTAGCTCGAAGGAAAGCTTGATCGTAAGTTGTACCGTTGTTGGCGAGCTCAATATAAATTTGCTTTACCGATCGAAATCCAACAGCTGCAACTAAGGCTTCATTAGCAATAGCACCCAGCGGGTACACATCTCCCCAATTTGGTTCCCTATAAAGTTCTTGTTTGCTCAGTGAAAAATACGCTAAATCTTTTTGAGTACGCGCCAGATCGATTAGCCAAAGGGCTCGAATGTCATTTCTCATATTGGACATTGGTCCGAGTGCCGAACCAATGAAGGAGGGCAGCCCTTCATTCAACCAAGGAAGATTTTCAGAATGGTGATTTTTCTTGCTCAATACTTCTTGAGCATAGTGAGTGTATTCGTGCGCGGGAACTTGAAAGAAACCAGCATTTGTTAGACATCCAGCTTGGCTGAACTTGTAAAACCAAAATGATTCATCTCTTGTCTCTGCTCCGCTTAATCCAGCATTGCAAAGTCCTTGGAACATATTTGCACGTCGAGATTCGCTCTTAATTAATCCATCTTTCACGAAGGCATCAAATAGCCAATCTGGATCATGGCTAATAAAAACATAGCGCGGCGCGCTGCCTTCAGGAGATGTTCCCCAAAGTCGCGCTCCAGCAATCATGCCGGTCTGCATCTTCTCTTTCCATTCTGGCGTAGTTGGATCAATCCGCCAGATAAGTGAGAGTTTTCCTTCTGGTCGCGCCAGATATTCCTCAAGAACATATCGATATGCGCGTGACTCAACTGAATCATTTTCTTTTGCAACTAAGTTCCATGTCTTTAAACAAAGAACTGGACCATCCAATGTGAAAGCCGTCGTGAAATCAACTTCACATGGCGCATTCACTTTTGCTTCTGCTGCCGTCACATAATTAATTTTTGGAGTTGGTGAAGGCGTCGGAGTGGGAGTAATGGGAGTCGGTTCTGGAGTTGGCGTCGGTGTGGGAGTTGAGCTCGGAGAAGGCGTAGCAGAAGGCTTTGGTGCAGCAACTTTCTTGACAACTTTCTGCCACGTGAGTTTTGTGCCACTTTTTTTGCAGATATAAGTGGCGGTAGCCGTTTTCTTTGTTGCGCCAGCTTTCGAGCATTTGGTTCCAACTATTGCTGCCGAAGAAGTTGAAATTGGAAATAGAGCAACCACAATTGCGACGATAACGAGCTGGGCTATTCGCTTCATGGATTGATTATGAACTACTAGTAAGTGTCACGAGTGATACTTCGCTCGGACAGAAGACCCGGATCGGTGCAAAGGGGCTATAGCCCATCCCAGCTGAGACATTGAGCCACGGCTCATTCTCAACTTTCGTTAAGCCACGGGAACGCCAATTTGGTAGATCGCAATTCGTGGTGAGCGATCGACTTCCGCCAAACCATGGCACTCGTACTTGTCCGCCATGAGTGTGGCCGGCAAAAACTAGATCAATTGAATCTTTTGCCATTCCATCAAGCACTCGCTTATACGGAGCATGCGTAACGCCAATAGAAATATCACCGTTTGGCTTGCTGGCGACTTTTGAATAATCATCGAGCTCAAGATGGGCATCATCGGTGCCGCGTACGTCAATCTTTAATCCGTTGATTGAAATTGCACTTCGTCGATTGTTGAGATTGATCCAGCCGCGTTTAGTTAACTCGTAATCCAGAGTTTCAGTATCAAGTTTGAATCCAAGCTTTCGAGTGCCATCATCCTTTTGGAGGTATGAAAAAGGATTCTTAAATCGTGGCGCGTAGTAATCATTAGATCCGAACACATATAACCCAGGGGTATCAAGCAGCCCATCTAACGCATGGAGCGCCGTTTCAATCGCATCGGGATGTGCCAAAAAATCA
>JBJTHB010000017.1:0-9872 GCA_046094245.1 Actinomycetota bacterium | reverse complement strand
CTCTGCGTTCACGACATCCATAATGACGCCGCCCTTAAGCATTTCGGCCATGCCTCGCTTGACGCGTGCAGTTCCCGTTACGTGTTCTTGTGTCATGGTCGAATTCTACTTACAAACGCATTTACCGCGAATTCTGCCTTTTGACCGCTTCCGAAAACGCTATTTCGCAGGCTTTACGGCAGGATATTCAAATTCAGGTTCCTGGTCCGTCAGGAAGAACCACACTTGTCCTCGTTGGAATAGCGCTTCAGTTCCATCTTCCAGAATCCACTTGGTAGGTGCCTCAGGATTATCACGACTCCATTGCACTTTTGTCATCGATCCGTTTCTCAGCAGATATCCCACGCCTGTTCCAGTCACAGTGGACTTCGGCGTAATCCCTCCAAACTTATCTCCGTATTCAGAAGGCTTGATGCTCACTATCTGAATAATCATCATTGGCGAACCAAGTTGTACTCCACTTGCGGCGATGTTGGGCTTGCTATCGTGATCGAGCAGGAAGCGCTTTTCTGTCGCGCTCCATCTTGCGCAATAGACAGCGTTGGGCCAACGAATCGTTGCTGTTGTTATCTTCGTTGCGTCTGGAGCTCGTTGACCATGGCTCCAACCGATTGATTGGACTTGAGATACTTCATCAGCTTTCTCTAGCAAAAGATTCGGTTTGACCATCATCGCATATGGTGCTGTTCTGGATGGGTCATTGAAGTAAATCGAAGGCGGATTTCGTTCTGCACTCAAATTAACCAGATTCGCTGCAGAAATGACAGGACGCAATTTGTTCTGGGAACCACTGTAGAGAAATCCAATTTTCCCGAATTGAGCCAGGATGTCGATATCGCTGATACGTGCTGATCGAACGGGGCCGAGAATCTCGGGATACGTGGATGAATAGATTCCCATCAATCGCGTTAGCCCCGCTTCTACTTGTGTAACAAATACGACATCGGCTGCTTCAACGCCTGCTTGTGGATGTGCATAGGTTGTGTCGTCGAACTTAACTGCCAAAACTTTGCCGTTCTTGCCAGGCAAACCAGTGAGAACATTTCTCTCAATTTCAGGATCCGGCGCACTTTGTGGTGATATCAAGGAACACGACGTCAGTGCCGCAAGAAGTAATAAAAAAGCGGTGCGTTTCACCGCTGTGGTTCCAATAACGAATCGTCTTCAAACGCGTATTTGACGGGAAGAGGAGCATGCCCAGCCAGCCTAAAGGTTCGATATATGAGCTTCTCTCGGCGACTTCTTGCAGCGCTTACTGCCTCCACGTGAAGGGCGATAGCAACTCGAAGTCGTTCGGTCAAAAGGTCCAATTCTTGGAAGATCTGGGGATATGCAGCAACGATTTCATCTTCGGTGCGAAGAAGGAGAAGGGCTTGAGTAAGACCGCTCTCCGCTTCTGTACGGTCTTGGATGTTTGCATCCCGCGCTTGGTGCGCTGCTGCAGTCAACAAGAGATTTGTCGCTGGATCGATGGCTGGCAAATGGGCAATATCAATCGCGAGTGCTGCGCGGCGTTGCAGAATGGCATCAAGATTTGCCCAAGAAGTTTCAGCCCGATGATGTAAACGATCGAGGCGATTGGCGCTAAATGTTAAGTACCAGATGAAGAGGAGCACGGCGAGAGGTATCCAGAGCATTGTGACTGTCATGATTTGTCATCCTCTCGAGAGAACAATTTGGTCCAAGATCGGGAATCCGAAGTGAGTCGCACTTTCTCTTCTGGTGCTCGAGCATGCATATAGACATTCATAATCTCATCGCTTACCTGCGACCAATCGAACCGATGAGCCCGCTCTGATCCAGACTCGCGTAGTTTTCTTCGCTTATCATGGTTTTTAAATAGATCAATTATTGCTTCACTCAAGCTCGTGGCATTTTCATTTTCGAATAAGGAGCCGTATCTACCTTCCTCGAGGAGATGACGAAAGGCAGGTATGTCGCTGGCAACGATAGGAACTCCAGCGGCCATAGCCTCAGCGAGGATGATTCCAAAAGATTCTCCGCCTGTATTCGGGGCTACGTAAAGATCAAGTGACTTAAGGAAGGAAGCCTTCTCTTCATCGTTGATCCGACCAAGGAATTGCAATTTGTTTCGCAGGGCAGGATTAACGCTTTGCATCGCTTCGATCCCCTCACCAGGACCTGCAATCAAGATCTTCACATCTGGGAAGATTCGCGCGATATTTGGCAGAGCTTCAAGAAGAACGCCCAATCCTTTTCTAGGTTCGGAGAATCGACCAATAAAGCCAATAGTCCGCTCTCTTTTCCAATCATGATTGGGCATTGCATTGGCAAAAAATGGAACGCTTATTCCATTCGGGATCACAACTGCATCGGTATCAAGGTGAATTGTCAATGTTTCTCTTGCAACTTCGCTCACTGCTATGCGAGCTCGAAGCTTTTCAATGACGGGCTCCAACAACGGCGCGATCGCGAATGCAACTTTTTGGCGCGGAGCAGCCACATGAAAGGTTCCAACCATCGGTCCTTCGGCAATAGAACATGCAAGTAACGATAACGATGGGATAGCTGGCTCGTGGAGATGGAGGATGTCGAATTCTTCGGTTGCAATCCATTGTCGAACTCGTGATGCAGCTACAGGGCCAAAGAGGACTCGAGCGACTGCACCGTTATAAGGAATTGCTACGGGGCGACCTGCGGGTACAACGAATTTTTCACGGATGGATTCTTCGTCTGTGGCAGGAGCGAGGACAGAAACCTCATGGCCACGATTTTGATAAAAATTCGCAAGATCACGGATGTGGGCTTGTACACCTCCAGGTACATCCCATGCATATGGCGAGACAAAACCAATCTTCATGACCGCTCCACGAAAGATTCATCAATAAAGATCCTCTGTTGCGTGTGCCATGAAACAGGATCTTTACGTATCGCATCTTCGAATCTACTTGCCATCACCTGTGTGAGACGGGCAATCTCGGTTGTGCGATCGGCGTCACGATTGACCTTGATGGGCGGAGTGAAGTAAACCTCAATACTTTTTTCGCGATAGCTCACGTAGGCCGTAATGAGATCTGCTTCAGTTTCATATGCCAATATGGCGGGACCAGCGGGCATCCGAGCCGTTTTGTCGAAAAATCTCACGTTAATCCCTGAACGGCTCAAATCTCGATCTGCGACCAGCGCTACTAACGCCTTTTCTTCACGAAGGATCTGTCGAAGGTCATCCAGAACCTTCGCACTGAGATCGAGAACTCTCATTCCCATTCGCTCTCTATGTGCTAAAAATCTCCGAAATAATCTCTCGGGCTTCAAATGTTCGGCAACGGTGTTCACACGTGCGCCTTTGGCGCAAAAATATGCTCCAGCATGATCCCAATTCCCAGCATGAGGGACAGCAACAATCACGCCTCGCTTCTGCACTACAGGATCGAAGAGGAACTCCTCATTACTTGTGCGGGTCGTATCCAATATTTTGTCACGCGACCAATCTGAGATTCTAAATGTGTCACACCAGTACCTCATGGCCGATGAGAGACCCTCACGAACCATTACCTCTAGCTCAGCTGATGTAGCGTCTGGAGAAACTATTTGATAATTTGACCGCAATCTTCGAACTCTCTTGCCATTTCGATTGTAGGCGCTTTCTGCAATGAATTGAAAGAGTGAATATGCGCTCTTTTCCGGGAGAAGTCGAACAAATTTCCACAAGGCGCTGTAGACAATGTAGGTAACCCAATGTGCCATGAGTTAACTCCGGGCGACAACACGAAGACGCTGGGCGATAGTTATTACTCCCAGAATATTGAGAAGAGAAAGGCCGAGGTCGATGGCAGGAGAAATTCCTAAACCATAAAGACCAGTAGCGATAAGCAAAATAATGAGACGTTCGGCGCGCTCAGCAATCCCAACCGAACAATCAATACCTAGGCTTTCGGCGCGCGCTCGGATATATGGGATCAACGATCCGGTAACAAGGGCGATCAAAGACAGTGTAACTGTAAATGAATTGCTCTCCTGTTGATGGAAATAAATCAAGATGCCAGCGCATATGGCTGCATCCGTGAATCGATCCAAAGTTGAGTCAAGGAGAGCGCCCCATTTCGTTGAGCCATGCTCCGACAGTCGTGCCATCGTCCCGTCGAAGAGATCACTTAATGCAAAAAATGAAACTGCCAGCGTTCCAATAAAGAAATCTCCTTGCGGGAAAAAATACAGTGCGGAAAAAACGCCTCCAGCAGCTCCAAAAAGAGTCACGCCGTTTGGAGTCACTCCTAGGCGCAATAAGAGCTTGCAGAATGGGGCTATCACTTCGGTGACAGGACGCTTAAATCGATTGGCAATCATTGGGTACATCGTAGGCTTTCGTCGTGTCGTCGCCCAAACAACCCCACTGGCTCGTTGCGGGGCATCCAAGTTCACAGCCAGACGTTGTAATGCGAGAGTTCAAACTTGGCGACGTAGAGGTTCTAGCGATTTCGAGCACCGAGGATATTCCAACCGAATTCGACAAGGTTGATGCATTCGCTCTGATAGTCAATGCCAAGACTGGAGTCTCTCCCGAGATGATTGATTTATGGACCCTCGTAGCTGAACGTCAGATTCCACGATTGGTGATTGTCAATGGACTTGAACTTTCAGAGATTGATTTTGATGACATCGTTTTAATTCTTAATCGTGTTTTGGAGAATGTAATAACGCCATACCTCGTATTACATGATGAATTAGGTGAACCAACCGGACTCATCTCATTAGTTGACGGAATCATTCATGACTACTCAAATGGAAAACTTTCCGAGTATCCAGCAGACGAAGAATTAGTTTCCTTAGTCAAAGATTTCAAGGATGAACTTGATGTTGCAACCGCGGAGCTTGACGATTCTGCATATGCACAAGGTCTCCTCGTTCCTGCAATCCCATTTGTAGAATCAAAGCGAATCGGAAGTTCGGAGATTGTGAGATTAGCTCACATTCTTACCAAGCGTTAGCAATCTCATCTCTGGTCTGGCTCAATAACTTAGGCAACACTTTTGTCTGCCCAATGATCGGCATAAAATTCGAATCGCCGAACCAACGGGGTACGACATGCTGATGAATATGGTCTGCCACTCCCGCTCCCGACAGTGCACCTTGATTCAATCCGATGTTAAACCCTCCGCAATTAGAAACTTTTCTCAATACTGACATGGCATGAGCAGTAAATGATTGCATTTCATTTCGTTCACTTTCACTCAACTCAGTCAAGTCAGCCACATGACGATTTGCACAAATCAACATATGACCAGCGTTATACGGATAGAGATTGAGGACGGCATAAACCTCTTTGCCTCGCGCCACGATCAAAGCATCCTCATCACTCTTCGCAGGAATCGTGCAGAAAGGACAAGGAACATCGTTATCTGCTTTTGGACGATTCTCCCCAGCGAGATAAGCCATGCGATGCGGCGCCCATAGGCGCTCCCATCTATCAGGTATACCTGCTCCCCCAGTGATTTCGTTGTTGCTCATCATCAAATTTGAGCGCGATTATTGATGGCCGCGAGGACCTCATCAATGGCGTCCTTGATTTGGATCCCATTTTTTTGCTCGCCATTTCGATAGCGGAATGAAACGGCGCCGGCTTTCTGGTCTTCCTCACCTGCAATTAACATAAAAGGTATCTTCTCGGTCTGGGCATTACGAATCTTTTTCTGCATACGATCATCCGAGTGATCGACATCGGCACGAATACCTGACTTTCGCATCTGTTTAACTATCTCCGCTAAATATTCATTGAATGCTTCCGCTACTGGGATAGCTCGAACTTGAACCGGCGCTAACCACGGTGGAAATGCGCCCGCATAATGCTCAGTTAGCACTCCAAAGAATCTTTCGATGGAGCCGAAGAGGGCGCGATGAATCATGACGGGTTGCTGACGTGATCCATCCGCAGCGGTGTAGCCCAGATCGAACCTCTGCGGCAATTGGAAATCAACTTGAATCGTCGACATCTGCCAGGTGCGGCCTATCGCGTCTTTTGCTTGAACGGAAATCTTCGGACCATAGAACGCGGCGCCACCCGGATCAAGAACTAATTCAAGATTCTGCTTATCTGCTGCTTGGCGTAACGCCTCGGTTGCGGCTTCCCAGTCAGAATCTGATCCAACTGATTTTTCGGGATTGCGAGTGGATAGTTCTAGATAAAAATCTGATAACCCGTAGTCACGAAGTAAGTTCAAGACGAAGGTAAGAAGGCTATCTAGCTCTCCCGCCATCTGCTCTTTTGTGCAATAGATGTGGGCGTCGTCTTGAGTGAATCCTCGCGCCCGAGTTATGCCATGAACCACGCCGGATTTCTCGTATCGATACACAGTTCCGAATTCAAAAAGACGTAATGGCAGATCTCGATAGGACTTAGAAGATGACTGATAAATCAGATTGTGAAACGGACAATTCATCGGCTTCATGTAGTACTTCTGCCCTGGTTTTTTTACCGTTCCATCTGCATGAAGCTCTTCGTCCATGATCATCGGCGGATACATGCCCTCGGCGTACCACTGAAGGTGTCCCGATGTTTCAAAGAGCGCTGCTTTGGTTAGATGAGGCGAATATACGAATTGATAGTCCTCTTCTTCGTGGCGTTTGCGAGAGTAATCCTCCATCGCTCGGCGGATGATTCCGCCCTTGGGGTGGAACACTGCAAGACCTGAGCCAATCTCTTCTGGGAAAGAGAAGAGATCTAATTCCGCTCCCAATCGACGGTGATCACGTTTCTCGGCTTCAGCAAGTAAATGCAGGTAACCTTCCAAACTTTCCTGTGACGGCCAAGCAGTGCCATAAATGCGTTGCAACATCGGATTCTTCTCGGAGCCACGCCAATATGCTCCTGAACTTCGCATCAACTTGTAAGCGGGAATGTATTTGGTCGAGGGCAGGTGAGGACCACGACATAAATCGCCCCATACTGCTTTTCCGTCTCTGCCGAGATTGTCATAAATCGTAAGTTCTCCGGCGCCAACTTCAACACTGGCTCCTTCGGCCGCGTCTGAAGATTTCAACGCAACAAGTTCGCACTTGTACGGTTCGTTAGCTAACTCGGCAAGGGCTTCGCTATCTGTTATCGGACGGCGCTTGAAGCGTTGGGCATCCTTGATGATCTTCTTCATTGCAGATTCCAACGATGTTAAGTCATCTGGTGTAAAAGGCTTTTCAGGATCAAAGTCATAATAGAAACCATCTTTGATCGGTGGACCGATACCAAGTCTGGTTTGCGGGAAGAGACCTTGAACAGCCTGGGCGAGCACGTGGGCTGTTGAATGACGCAGGACCATCAGTCCTTCATCTGAATCAATAGCGATTGATTCGATGACATCGCCATCGACAAGATCTGTCCATAAATCTCTTAATGAGCCATTTATTTTGCAGACTACAATCGCATGAGGTCCTGGTTTGACTCGATCTGGATACATCTGTTCGAAAATGAGAGTCGGTTTTGCATCAGAAGCGACAGCCATTTCGGCACCATCGACTGAGACCGTTATCTGGCTCGATGTCATGTGGCGAGGTTACCAAACGCGTTTCAATACTCGATCCATACGCGACGCGAAGAAACTATGCGAAGTGATATCCGATGAGAACGAGAGAAATGAGGGTGCAGACCGCGGCAATGAGGTATTTCATCCAGAGCGGAATACCGACTTTTTCGGCTGCCGATGCAGCGATTGATTTCGTCTTGAGAATTGCCCGCGACGCCCAAGCGAACTCCGTTGCCAAAATACCTAGGCCGGCGAGCAAGACCAACATCCCCGGTCCTGGTGCAAAGAGAAAGACTGTTCCGACTATCGTGATGAGTCCACCAACTACGCCAATAAAGATTCGCCACACTAATGAACCGTATGGAGTCTTCTTGATCTGCTGACGGAGATTCACGGCTCTAGATTACCCAAAACGCACGCATGAAAGGAGTGCCGTAGTTCGTTCGAATCCTTAGAAGACCTAAAGAATTTGCTTTCATGTCTCTCGGTGGACTCAATCTCGCATACGCATTATTGCCATCCAGAAAAACCAATACGAATTTAGCTAGAGAGAACCACTCCACACATTCGGCACAATGGAAACTCCTGAAGGCTCCGATAGCGGCCCAGAATCCAGGTTTCTTTCCAGATTACCGCTCGTATTGCGCATTTCTGCAGCCTAACTTGGGCATAGCGCGTCTGTTGCGATAGATTTCGCCTCTCGCAAAGAGTCCTCTTTGCGAATGCGGACGTAGCGCAGTTGGTAGCGCGGAACCTTGCCAAGGTTCAGGTCGCGGGTTCGACCCCCGTCGTCCGCTCGAGTCGAAGGTTTTGGAGAGTTAGAGATTTGGTGGAGTGGCCGAGAGGCGAGGCTCGGGACTGCAAATCCCGCTACACGGGTTCAAATCCCGTCTCCACCTCGATAACTTCACAACTAAATATTTTTTCTTCGGACGATTAGCGCAGCGGTAGCGCACTTCCTTGACATGGAAGGGGTCACTGGTTCGATCCCAGTATCGTCCACCCCAATTATTGAGATTAATTATCCAATGATGCTTGATACGACCGATGCAGCCTGAACACGGATTTCTGGGATAGCAGTCGTCTCGAATCTCTCACCAAATAACACTGGACCTAGCGCAAATAAATCCTTATGAATGTTTCCATCCTGGGCGAGAACATTGAAATCTGGAAAATTCGTTCTCAAACCTAGGTTTAAGGGACCGCGAGCTGCTACTCCGGATTTAAACAGTGCGCCTAAGAGACTCTCATCCCCTGGAGTTCGATAGCCAAGGCAATTCAGTACAACATCAACCTTTACTGACTCGCCATTGGCGAGGCGAGCAGACGATCCATTCTCTGAATCCTCTAGTGATAGCAGTTCTGTGGCAACAACTCTTAAGCGACCATTCTTAATCGCAATTCCAATTTCTTCTGCTACTTCAGGAGCTAGTCGATGTCGATGCACGTTCCACCAACGCAAGTCTTGAGTTAGAAACTGGTTTTTTTGATTGTCACTCCAACTCTGCCAAATTTCTGGAAGTTCGTGTCGTATTCCATCCTGGGCCGCACGCCAGTCCGCAGCACCTTCGATGAAAGCTCTCACAGATTCGGGCGACTTCCGAGATTCTGCAGTGACGGCCAGTGGCTCTGCTCGATGAGGTAAGTGCGATTCGGGCAACAAGCCATTTCTTGAAATGCCCACCACGGTGTTGTGATCTGATCTTCGGAGATGCGAAAGTGCGTGATCTACGAAGGTCAAACCAGTCCCTATTCCTAGGAGCACCCCTTGGGTAAAGGGAAGAGTTTCTCGCCATGCATCTGCAATGTATGTCGAACTCGATGTAATCTGCGAATTTAGTGTGAAAGCTTCTCCATGACCAATGGCCAGAACTACCGCATCGAAACTTCTAGAAGAACCGTCGGAGAATGAAGCTAACCAGGAATCCGTTTCGCGTTGAATATCCACAACTCGCATACGGATATGTTCAGTGTTAGCAACGTCAGACTCGCTTTCTGCGTCACGCCACGTGGCATTTAAATACTGTGCATATTCTTTGCGAGGAGCGAAATAGTTCTTATCTCTTCCCGCCCACGTCATGAAATGTTCAGAGTCATCAACAAACATTGACATTCGACTGGCTGGGACATTCAGAACGTGACCCGTATCAGCGGTGCTATAGGCCACGCCAAGTCCAATCGAGTTTCGTGGGTCAGCGATAGAAATCTGGGTCGGTTTCGTAGATTTTCGTAGCAGATTTGTTGCGACTATAAGGCCCGTGGCTCCTCCGCCAACTATCAGAACACGGCGCATGAAATTTTCCTCATAGTGGGCGTGAGAATAGCAATCAATGCTGATAAATGATTGAATCTTGGCGTGGGTGCAAATAATCAGATGCCGTGCGATTTTTGTGGCAA
>JBJTHB010000016.1:0-4714 GCA_046094245.1 Actinomycetota bacterium | reverse complement strand
CCACGATCGGCGCGCGAAGGCAGTGAAGAGTTTTATCGCAACGCCAGACATGGTGAATTTTGGGTTGGTCGTCGCATGACTCTTGAAGAAACTGAGTTTGCTTACGACATTACGGTTCGTCATATTGATTCACTCGATGATTTTCTAGAAAATGCTAAGGACTCGCTCACAATTCGCGGCGAGGATGATTACATCGACTCCCGAATTAAAGAAAACTCTGACGACCCATTACTCCATCAATGGTTATCTGAGGCGCGACTGATAAAAGACTCTTTTGAAATCAACGAGATGAAGAGAGCGATTGATTCAACCCATCGAGGTTTTGAAGACATGATCCGTGCCATTCCCAACTCAATTGGGAAGAAACGCGGAGAACGACTTGTCGAAGGCGCATTCTTCACCCGAGCTCGCTTTGAAGGAAATGATCTTGGATATGACAGCATCGTCGCCGCCGGTTCACATGCCTGTGTGCTTCATTGGATTCGAAATGATGGCGAACTTCGTAACGGCGAATTAGTTTTGATTGATGCCGGAGTTGAGACCGAATCTCTCTACACATCCGATATCACCAGAACTTTCCCAATCAATGGAAAGTTCACCGAAGCCCAACGGAAGATTTACACGCTCGTTTATGAAGCCCAAGAAGCTGGCATTAAGGCAGTAAAGCCCGGTGCAAAGTTCCGCGATTTCCACGTGGCCGCTAACCAGGTTTTGGCTCGCGGACTTGAGGCTATGGGAGTGCTTCCAATCTCAGCCGAAGAATCACTCAAGCCCGATGTTGGATTACATCGTCGCTGGACTGTTCATGGAACTGGCCACATGCTCGGCATGGATGTTCATGATTGCACTCTGGCGCGCAAAGAGGTGCACATTGAAGGAATTCTGCAAGAAGGAATGATCCTTACTGTAGAGCCCGGACTATATATACAACCTGATGATGAATTGTTCCCTGCGGAATATCGTGGAATTGGCGTGCGAATCGAAGACGACATCTTGGTGACGAAAGATGGATGTGTGAACCTCAGTTCAGCGATGCCTCGTCATCCAGACGAGATTGAGGCTTGGATGGCGGACTTACAGCGCCGCTAATTGTTGCAGTTATCAGCAGGTAGATATCTGTACTTTTCGTCCCATTTAATTTGTAATGGACGTTGGAATTTCTTCACTCCATCTTTGTTTTCGAGTGGACCAAAGCCCGCTACAAAACCACTCTTGTCCCCTTTGAAAAATACTTCGCGCTGCAAAGTTCCATCTTCAAATGAGAAGTCGTAGGTTCCGGTCAATACTTGGTTTGTGTAACTACCAATCATCTGACCCTCGCTCTGCTCTTGATCAGCCCAGAAAAACTTCATGTTCGCAGCAATGAGGTTGCGATCCTTCTGATCTAACTCAAGAGTGAGGAAATCGCCCCCAACTTCGGCTACATAACATCCAGTAATGTTTTTAGCTTCATGTGTTTCTCTTGGAACAAGTGAAGCAATCGCCGCTTGTAGTAAAGGAATTGCTTCTTCAATAGTCTGCAAGAAAGTTGCATTGACCTGAATCCAAAAACCATCAATCAGTAGATTAATGGCCCACACGTGGCGCTCTGCTGAATTCTCATCACCTTGAGTCAGCGCGTACGCGGCGCTCTCGTCAATGTCTGGTAAATCTACTTTTGTTTGTCCGGCATTGGTCCACTCCGGAATGCGCGAGGCAAAAACTTCTTCATCATCGGGCGACCAGAGAATTGTGGCGCCAATTTCAGCTTCTTGAATTCCATACGTACATGCAATTCCCCCACGGCTATATGCCTCGTAGAGATCTGTGCCTTCTGCAGGTTCCCAAGGGGTATCGATAAAAATCGGGTTAGGAATGGAATCAGGAAGCGATGCCAAGATCGAAGTCTTTGTGCAATCACTTGGCACATACCGTGCAGGCGAAGTTGGTGCCAACTCTTCCTCAGCGCTACTGCACGAGGTAAGTACAAGAGCCGCACATAGGGCCAGCGCGAACTTCTTCATATAGAAATTATGCCGCAACCCAGATACCTAGCGCAGCGGCAAGGACTCCCAACCCGTAGTTGCTCAGCAAATTCAAAGCGAAAGATCGGTAGTTCTTTTCCGCAACGTCATCGAATAGGTCAAGTGCAAAGGCCGACCATGTCGTAAGCGCGCCACAGAATCCCATCAATGCAAATGAAAGATTTGTTTCGGATTCAATAACTAAGCCAAGGAGAAAAGATCCTGCTGTGTTTACGACCAAGATTCCAAGTGGAAACTTCAGCAAGGAACGGAAGTGGCGATCAATCACATATCGAGTTGGTGCGCCAATAAATGCTCCGACCAGAAAAAGTCCTAACTTCATCGTGCAACCTTTGGTTTAACGACATAGAGAACGGCAATACTCACAGCAGTCATGAGATAGAAATATGCGATTGCTTTCAATGAATTGCTCTCTGCATGAATGACCGCGACTGAAGAAAATGTTGTAAGCCCTCCAGCAAAGCCTGGGATAAGGGCGAGTTTCATAATTTCCGATGTCTTCCAACGATAAGCGATCAAGCCGGCAACGCATACGCCTGCAAGATTGACAACAAACAAGGTGATTTCATCGCCTCGATTAGAGAGGAGATAACGAACAAGTGAACCGGCAGCGCCGCCTATGGCGACGGCAAGAAGCTTTTTCACGCTCGCTTAATTATTTTGTTAGTCAAGCCCGAAATTAAGCTAATAATCAGAGATCCGATGAGCGCTGATGTGAACTTATCAATCGTGAGTACTTCGCTCCAACGATCAACCAACATCAACATCGCGGCATTGATGACAAAGATAAAGAGACCAAAAGTAAGGATGACAGCTGGGAGTGTAAAGAGTTTCAATAATCCGCCAAGAACCGTATTGATGACACCGAAGAGTGCAGCGACCCAGAAATAATTCCAGGCGCCGCTTTGAATCTGAATGCCGCTCACGATGAAGGTTGTGAGCCAGAAAGCGAGGGCGAGAATCGCCCAACGCTTCACTAGATTCATTAGTTGATGCCCTCGCGTTTGCGGATCTTTGATCCCAACCAGCGTACGGGGTCATACTTCACATCAACCACGCGTTCTTTCATCGGAATGATCGCATTATCAGTGATTTTGATATGTTCCGGACAAACTTCAGTACAGCACTTGGTGATGTTGCACATTCCAAGCCCATGCTCTTCCTGAGCTTTTTGTTTGCGGTTACGTAGTCGATCCAAGGGGTGCATATCTAATTCAGCGATTCGAATGAAGAAGCGAGGGCCAGCAAAAGACTTCTTGTTCTCTTCGTGATCGCGAATAACGTGGCAGGTATCTTGGCAAAGGAAACATTCGATGCACTTACGGAACTCTTGGCTGCGCTCAACATCGACTTGTTGCATCCGATATTCACCAGGCTTGAGATCTTCTGGCCCTTCGAATGCTGGAACTTCCATTGCTTTCCGATAATTAAATGAAACATCAGTGACGAGATCGCGTATGACTGGGAAAGCTCGAAGCGGTGTGACGGTGATGGTCTCGTCATCGCCGAAAGAATTCATTCGTGTCATACATGCAAGACGTGGTTTGCCGTTGATTTCCATCGAACAAGAGCCGCACTTACCGGCTTTGCAGTTCCAACGCACCGCTAAATCAGGCATTTGAGTGCCTTGGACGCGGTGAATCACATCGAGGACTACTTCGCCTTCGTTCGCATCGACGCTGACATCTTTGAACTCACCGTTCTTGGAATCTCCGCGCCAGATGCGCATCTTCACTTTGCGGGTCATTTAGTTGCCGCCTTTCGTGAGTTCTTTTTCGGTGAAGTACTTTTTGAGTTCATCCATCTCGAAAAGTTCGAGAAGTTCAGCAGGCAACATCTTCGCTGGCTGTGCTTCGACCTTAACGTTCTTGCCACTCCATTGTGTGAGGTGGTTGACCTGACGCCAATTCGGATCCATCTTTGGATAATCATCGCGAGTATGACCGCCGCGAGATTCTTGGCGTTCGAGTGCAGATCGAGCGATTGATTCGGAAACCAACAACATATTCTCGAGATCAATTGCAAGGTGGAATCCGGGGTTAAATGCTTTACCACCTGTCGCTTTCACTTTTGGTGCGCGCTCTCGGATTGTTTCGAGTTTCTTCACTGCATCCACTAGTTCGCTCTCGGTGCGAATGATTCCCACGAGATCTTGAGTGACGTTTTGAAGTTCGTGATGGAGCGAATATGGATTCTCATCACCTTCGCGTGTGAATGGCGCGTTGAGGTGATCATGAGCTTTCGCAATCGCCTTATCGCTTGCTTCTGGAGTCTTGCCGCCTAACTTCTTGACGTAATCAGCAGCTCCTGCGCCTGCACGACGACCAAAGACCAAAAGATCTGAAAGTGAGTTTCCACCAAGACGATTAGAACCATGCATTCCGCCGGCAACTTCGCCAGCAGCAAATAGTCCGTCGACTCCATATGCAGCAGCTGTATCTGGATCAACCTTTACGCCGCCCATGACGTAGTGACATGTGGGGCCAACTTCCCTGGGTTGTTCAGTGATATCAACATCGGCAAGTTCTTTAAATTGGTGCCACATGGAAGGCAAACGACGCTTGATTTCATCGGCTGGCAAACGCTTAGAAACATCAAGGTAGACGCCGCCGTGTTCAGAACCGCGGCCGGCTTTAACTTCTGCGTTGATTGCACGCGCGACTTCATCGCGTGGAAGAAGTTCTGGTGGA
>JBJTHB010000015.1:0-10096 GCA_046094245.1 Actinomycetota bacterium | reverse complement strand
GCGATGGGCCTTATCTCAGATGATGTCGACGGCAAAACAGAATATGTCGCACTTACTGACATTCTTGGCGCTGAAGACGCATTTGGCGATATGGACTTTAAAGTCGCTGGAACAAAAGAATTCGTTACTGCTCTCCAACTCGATACCAAGCTCGATGGAATTCCTGCCAGCGTATTAGCTGCAGCGCTCCACCAAGCAAAGGAAGCGCGTCTAGCGATTCTCAACGTCATGAACGACGCAATCGATCGTCCAGATGAAATGAACCCTCTTGCTCCGCGCATCATTTCGATCAAGATTCCAGTCGATCAGATTGGTGCGGTTATCGGTCCCAAGGGCAAGGTCATCAACCAAATCCAGGAAGAAACTGGCGCGGAAATCTCTATTGAAGATGATGGAACAATTTTCATCGGAGCCACAAATGGCACCGCTGCAGATGCAGCCAAAGCGCAAGTTCTCGCTATTGCCGATCCTAAGCTCCCAGAAGTTGGCGAGCGTTATAACGGAACTGTTGTGAAACTTGCGACATTCGGCGCCTTCATCAACCTGCTTCCAGGCAAGGATGGATTGCTCCACGTCTCACAGATTCGCAAGATGCATGGCGGAAAGCGCATCGAAAATGTCGAAGATGTAATGAAAGTCGGAGATAAAGTCCATGTTGAAATCGGCGAAATCGATCCAAAGGGCAAACTCTCATTGATTCCAGTTCTCGATGAGAACGCCAAGACTGAATCTGCAAGCGAGTAACGACCGAAGTCATGACTGTACGCAAGACCGTTCTTCCGAGCGGTCTGCGTATTGTCACGGAGGAAATTCCTGGCGTTCGATCAGCCGCATATGGAATATGGGTCAACGTTGGATCTCGCGATGAATCACCCAAAGTTGCTGGCGCCTCACACTTCCTAGAACATCTGCTCTTTAAAGGCACAAAAACGCGTAGCGCCTTAGACATCTCATCATCAATCGAAGCGGTTGGCGGAGAGATGAATGCTTTCACTTCTAAGGAATACACCTGCTTCTATGCACGTGTCATCGATACCGATCTTCCACTCGCGATTGACGTCATCTCGGATCTCATTACTTCATCTGTGGCGCGAGCTGAGGATGTCGATGCTGAACGTAAAGTTGTCTTGGAAGAGATATCTATGCGTGATGATGATCCATCTGATTTGGTTCATGAATTATTCGCCGAGACCTTCTATGGCGATTCGACCCTTGGCAGACCGATTCTCGGCACCACGAAATCCATCAAGAGTCTTTCGCGTAATGCGATTTTCAACTATTACAAGAAGCGTTATTTGCCACAAGATATCGTTGTTGCAGTCGCGGGAAATCTGAAGCATCAAAAAGTAGTGGATCAAGTAATCAAAGCGCTCTCGCGTGATGAATTCTTAGATCGCCCACGCTCCGACTTCTCGCTCCGTCCTAATACCAAATTCAAACACCCTGCATCACAACGTGTTGGCGTCATGAATCGCAAAACCGAACAAGCGCATCTTTTTCTTGGAATGCCCGGCGTTGCTCGCGACGATAAACGTCGATTTGCAATGGGAGTTCTCTCTGCTGCACTCGGCGGGGGAATGTCATCACGACTCTTCCAGGAGATACGCGAGAAGCGAGGTCTGGCATATTCGGTGTACTCGTATGCTCAGCAATTCGCAGGCAGCGGGTTCATTGGTTTTTATGCAGGCTGTAATCCAACAAAAGCTCCAGAGGTAGTGTCAATTGTTCGTGATGTTCTCCATGATGTCGCCCAAAATGGGTTAACTCATGAGGAACTAGGTCGAGCCAAAGGCGCAGTTAGTGGCGCACTTGTCCTCAGCCAAGAAGACACGGGTTCTCGAATGAGCCGTATTGGAAAAAGTGAATTGGTATACGGCGAGATCATGAGTTTTGACCAGATTCTCAAAGAAGTTTCAGCCGTCACCAGCGCAGATATTCGCGCTCTGACCGATGAAGTCTTGCATTCTGCGCCGACCCTCGCGGTTGTGGGACCATTCTCCAAGCGTTCCGTCTTTGAGAAAGTTATGAAGTAGGGGATACATGACCATCAACGTAGGTGTTCTAGGCGCCAAAGGTCGTATGGGTACTGAAACCGTAAAAGCGATCTTGGCTGCGACTGACCTTCAACTCGTCGCCCAAATCGATCTCGGCGATTCCCTTGAACAACTCGCCACAAGTGGGACACAGGTTGTTGTTGATTTCACCCATCCTGATGCGGTTATGAAGAATCTTGAATTTGCCATCAATAATGGAATTCACGTCGTAGTTGGCACAACTGGTTTTGATGATGCAAAACTCAACCAAGTAAAGAGTTGGTTGGAGAAGAATCCTAAAGTTGGAGCAGTAATTGCCCCTAACTTTGGCCTCGGCGCAGTCTTAATGATGCAGTTCGCCGCAAAGGCAGCGCGCTATTTTGAATCAGTTGAAATAGTTGAACTCCACCATCCAGATAAAGCAGACGCGCCTTCAGGTACAGCATCTCGAACCGCAGACCTCATCACCGAAGCTCGCAAGAGCGCTGCCCGTCCGGCCATGCCAGATAAGACATCAAGCGGACTTCAAGGTGCACGTGGCGCAAAAGTGGGCGATGTTCCAATTCATTCAGTCCGTTTGCGAGGACTAGTCGCACATCAGGAAGTACTCATGGGCGATCAAGGTGAGACCCTTTCGATTCGTCATGACTCAATTGACCGCACTGGATTTATGCCTGGAGTACTTCTTGCAGTTCGTGAAGTAGTTAAGACACCAGGATTAACTTTTGGCCTAGAACACCTTATGGATCTATAAGAGAAACGGAGCAATAATGTCGAGCAATATCACTATGTACAGCGCAGATTGGTGTGGGGATTGCCGTCGATCAAAGCGTCTCATGGATTCACTCAATGTTGAATACACAATCATCGATGTGGAAGCTGATCCTTCAGCATCCGAAAAAGTAATTGAAATCAATGGCGGTCAACGTTCCATCCCAGTCATAGTTTTCCCTGACGGAACTCATATGACTGAGCCCTCAGATAATGACTTGAAGGCGAAACTCGAGGCGCTCAAGCTCATCTAGAAGTTATAGATAAGCGCAGAGGACAAAGCCGCCAGAATCATCATTATCGGGAAATTCGCACCAAATTTGAGGGCGATTGCTGCCACTACAACTCCAACCAAACGATGATCGACAACCACAGAACTTTCATTACTGAAAGTTTGCACTGCGACAAGAGCGCTCAGCAGTGCAATTGGAATCAATGAATTTATTCGTTGGATGACTGGTCGATTGAGAACTGACTCAGGCAATGAATAGCCGAGGAGTTTAAGTAAAAAGCAAATGAAACTTGAGATGAGAGTGGCCGTCCAGAGCGCGTTCATGATTTCTTCCATCCAACAATGATGGCAATCGCAACAGTGGCGATAATTGGGACTCCGGCGGGTGCAATTGGAATGAGAACGAGAGCGAGTAGTACCGCCATCAATGCAACGAGTTTTGTTTTCTTATCCACGAGTCGTGGCCAGACCAAACCCAAAAATGCAGCGGGGACCGCGGCATCAAGTCCCCATGCTGAGGGATCGCCGATTGATTGGGCGCCTAAGGCTCCGAGTAATGTGAAGAGATTCCAGAAAACGTAGACGCCGATCCCGGTTGCCCAAAATCCATATCTACTTGCATTAGTTCCGCGAGCTTCTTGTCCGATAGCTACTCCCGTTGATTCATCAATGGTGAGCTGTGCTCCAAGAATTTTCTTGAGTCCGCGAAGCTTCAGGACTGGTGACATTCGCATTCCATAAAGCCCATTACGCAATCCCAAGAGCGAACCGGTAGCGATTGCGCTGAGTGCAGATCCACCTGCGCCCATAACACCTACGACCGCAAATTGTGAAGCACCAGAAAAAAGGAGAAGAGAGAGTAAGCAGGTCTGAAGTACCGAGAAACCAGCAGCTATGGATGCGGCCCCAAAGGCTGCGCCGTAGGTTCCAACCGGAATGGCGACTGCGAGTGAGTCGCGCAACACAGCACGCTTGTTAAATGAGCCTTCGTCGAGTGACACGCAGCCATTCTGCCGTAGAAATTCCCGAGCCATTGCCATGGAATAGATAAGGTCGCGCTCGTGAGTGAAGCTGCAGCGCATCCAGATATCGTCTTCCGCGACGACGTCACCGTGGAATTAGTGAAGTCGAGCGCCAACGATGCAGATGTAATTTGGGCAGCGCGCGTTTCAACTGCGGGTGAGAATTCTCTTGAAGAGATCAATGCGGATCCCTCTCGCTCTGCAGGTTTGATTAACTATTTGGCCCGCGAACGTCACGGCTCACCTTTCGAACACACTTCGATGACTTTCTTCGTAAGCGCTCCCATCTTTGTCTTCCGCGAATTCATGCGCCATCGCATCGCTTCTTATAATGAAGAGAGCGGCCGCTATCGTGAATTAAGTCCAGTTTTTTATGTCCCAAATAAAGAGCGAAAATTAGTTCAGACCGGCAAGACGGGTCATTATGTTTTTGTTGATGGAACGCCTGAACAATATGAAGTCTCAGTCGCTGCCATGAAAGAGACCTACACCGTGGCATATGCGAATTACAAGAAGATGCTTGATGCGGGTATTGCACGAGAAGTTGCACGCGCAGTTCTGCCGGTCGCGTTGTACTCATCGATGTATGTGACTATGAATGCCCGAGCATTGATGAATTTCTTGTCGCTGCGCACAAGTCGCGAAGGTTCCCATTTCCCAAGCTACCCACAGCGCGAGATTGAGATGGTCGCCGAGAAGATGGAAGAACACTTTGCTCGATTGATGCCGCTTACATACGCCGCATTCGAGAAATCAGGTCGCGTCGCGCCATAGCCGTGGCGTAGTAGCCTTGGCGCATGTCAATCACGCCGCCATTCGGTCGCTTACTGACCGCGATGATTACTCCTTTCAAGGATGATCTCTCCATCGATTGGGCGGGCGTTGAAAAGTTAGCAAAGCATCTCGTTTCCAGTGGCCACGACGGAATTGTTGTTAATGGCACAACGGGAGAAGCACCAACTACTAGCGATGACGAAAAGATTGAAATCATCAAAGTTGTCCGCAGGGCGGTTGATGGGAAAGCAAAAGTTGTTGCTGGTGCTGGCAATAATGAGACTTCACATTCTGTAGAACAAGCAGGGATGGCCGCTAACGCGGGAGCAGACGGGCTACTTGTTGTGACTCCGTATTACAACAAACCACCACAAGCAGGAATCGAGGCGCACTTCCGTGCCATGGCTGATGCCACCAAAGTCCCCGTGATGTTGTACGACATCCCTGGTCGCACTGGAGTTGCCATCGAGCCCGACACCATCGTGAAATTAGCTTCGCACCCGAACATCGTCGCATTGAAGGATGCAAAAGGGGATGTTGCATCAACATCGTGGGTTATTAAGCGTTGCGGAATCCCAGTTTATTCAGGTGATGACATCTTGAATCTGCCTTTGCTCTCCGTTGGTGCTGTCGGATTTGTATCTGTCTGTGGTCACACAGTCGGCGCAGATCTTCGAGTGATGCTTGATTCATGGTTTAGTGGCGATTCAAAAAAGTCACTTGAAATCCACCAAAAACTCTTACCGGTATACACCGGCACTTTCCGCACCCAAGGTGCAATTCTCACGAAGGCAGCTTTGAACATGATGGGCCTTCCCGGTGGAAAAGTTCGTCTGCCTCTCGTTGATGCAACTGAATCTCAAATCTCCCAACTACGAGAGGATCTTCGCGCCGGTGGCGTGAAAGTTAACTAATGAATCATCCGCATCCCGATCTCGGGTTGCCGCCTCAACTTCCCAGTAAGACATTGCGCATTGTTGCGCTCGGTGGATTAGGTGAAGTGGGCCGCAATATGACGGTCTTCGAATACGAAGGCCAATTACTGATAGTTGATTGTGGCGTTCTATTTCCAGAAGAGAATCAACCTGGGGTAGATTTGATTCTGCCTGATTTTTCTTACATCAGAGAACGACTTCGCGATGTTGTTGCAGTTTTCCTCACGCATGGACATGAAGATCACATCAGCGCACTCGGGTACCTGCTTCGGGAAAGAGAAGATATTCCAGTTATTGGCTCTGCCCTAACGTTGGCTTTCTCAAAAGGTAAATTGAAAGAGCGTCGCATCTCGCCTATAGCAGTAGAAGTTCGTGAAGGACAGACTCGCAAAGTTGGCCCTTTCGAATTGGAGTTTGTTGCCGTGAATCATTCAATTCCCGATGCGCTTGCCGTTGTAATCAAAACTCCTGCTGGCGTCGTGCTTCATACAGGCGACTTCAAGATGGACCAATTACCACTCGATGGACGCACTACGGACTTAGCTAGATTCGCCTCCCTTGGACAATCAGGCGTCGATCTCTTTATGGTCGATTCCACCAACGCAGATATTCCTGGATTCACAACTTCTGAGCGCGAAATCATGCCGGTATTGGATCGCGTGATTGCGGGAACGAAGAGACGGGTGATTGTTGCCTCATTCGCCTCACATGTTCACCGAATTCAACAAGTTATTGATATCGCATTCACGCATGGTCGCAAAGTCGCATTTGTCGGACGTTCCATGGTCCGCAATATGTCACTCGCTGGCGAAATGGGATATCTACATATTCCACCTAATACCTTAATTGATATCGATGAGATAGAAGATGCAGGCGACAATATTGTTTTGATCTGCACCGGATCCCAAGGCGAACCACTCGCAGCTTTATCAAGAATGGCGAATGGCGATCATCGAATCAAAGTTGGTGCAGGGGATACAGTCATCCTTGCCTCATCGCTAATTCCGGGAAATGAAAATTCGGTTTATCGAGTCATAAATGAACTCACACGGTTTGGTGCGAAAGTTGTCCACAAAGGAAATGCCCTCGTGCATGTCTCAGGCCATGCGGCAGCAGGTGAACTTCTCTACTGTTACAACGTCGTCAAGCCGAAGAATGTTATGCCGGTTCATGGTGAGTGGCGCCATATGAAAGCAAATGCCGAATTAGCAATCTCGACTGGCGTTAAGCGCTCCAATACTGTTGTGGTCGATAACGGAGTCGTCGTAGATCTTGCAGACGGAAAAGCAAAAGTAGTTGGCGCTGTTCCCGTTGGTTATGTCTACGTAGATGGTCAAAGCATTGGCGATATCACCGAAGCATCGCTTAAAGATCGACGGATCCTCGGCGAAGAAGGTTTTATATCGGTGATTGTCGTGATTGATTCACAAACTGGAAAAATCGTTGCTGGTCCAGATATTCATGCTCGAGGTTTTGCTGAAGATCTCGCTCTCTTCGAAGAAGTAAAAGGTCGGATTGAAAGGGCCCTTGCTGGCGCGGTTGCAGGAGGAATCAATGGAACTCATCAACTTTCACAAGTTGTGCGCAAGACAGTTGGGAGTTGGGTGGGCGAAGAACATCGTCGTCGCCCGATGATTGTTCCGGTTGTGATCGAGGTCTAGTAACTTAGATTTGAGCGGCGCGCCTCACGGTTGAGAAAAATCGTTTCTAATACGATTTTTCGTTGTGGCTAAGAAGAATTCTGCACGTAAAGGCAGAGGCGTCCTCAGCGCAATAAGTCGTGCGCTCGGTGCGCTCTGGCGTTCCTTCGCGAAAGCACTTGGCGCCTCAATCCGTTTTGTCACTCGTGGTGCACGGGATTTAGATCCAGAACATCAGCGAGATGGATTCGGATTACTCCTCTTCATTGTCGCCCTGATAGCCGCAGCCACATCATGGTGGCACCTTGATAATTGGTTTGGACAAGCTTCCTATGCATTCTTTTATGGCGCCGTAGGTCGGCTCGCAATTCTCACCCCGTTGCTCTTCGGATATTTCGCCCTTCGACTCTTCCGTACGCCGGAAGATAAAGCAGCCACGGGTCGCATCACTATTGGCTCACTGCTACTGGTTTTAAGTTCCACAGGATTGATTCACATTATCAATCCGACCTCTATCAACACGGGTGCAACTGCAATGCGTGAAGGTGGGGGATGGGTTGGATATGCCGTCTCAACACCGCTCGTCGCTCTTGTCACCGATCTACTTGCGATTCCAATTCTCGTACTTACTCTTCTTTTTGGAACTCTTGTCATTACGGCTACTCCATTTTCACGAATCATGGAACTCATCAAGAATCTTGTTACGGGAGCAAGTTCAAAAGTTGGAACCGCTCTTGAAGAGAGACGTGAACGCAAGGCTGAAGAATTCGAAATCGCAGACACTCCTCCTTTTGAAACACCCCTAGTACAAGAATTTTCTAATGATGAAGATGTTGAAGAGGAAGAAATTGACGAGGAGAGTTTTGACGAAGAATTCACTACTGAAATCACCCAACCAATTCCAGTCAAGAAGGAATCGACCCACAAGCCCTCGCGACCCGTTCAATTAGTTCTCTCTTCGAGTGACTCTTATGAACTCCCTTCTATGGAGTTATTACGGACAACGCCTCCTACGAAAGGCAAAACTAAAGCAAACGATCAAGTTGTCGCGGCGTTAACTGAAGTCTTCGCTCAGTTTGATATTGATTGCGAAGTCACTGGTTTTATGCGTGGGCCAACCGTCACGCGTTATGAAGTCGAACTTGGGTCTGGCGTTAAAGTTGAAGCAATCACAGCATTAAGCAAGAACATCGCGTATGCCGTCGCAAGTAGCGATGTTCGCATCCTGTCTCCAATCCCAGGAAAGTCAGCTGTTGGAATTGAAATTCCCAATACTGATCGTGAAATCGTCTCGCTTGGTGATGTTTTGCGTTCGAACGTCGCTGGCAATGATCACCATCCGATGGTCATCGCTCTTGGTAAAGACGTCGAAGGTAATTTCATCTGCGCAAATCTGGCGAAAATGCCACATCTCCTCGTTGCGGGCGCGACTGGTGCGGGTAAGTCTTCGATGATTAACTCTCTAGTTACTTCAATTCTCATGCGTGCAACCCCCAATGATGTGCGATTAATCTTGATCGATCCTAAGCGCGTTGAACTCAACGCTTATGACGGCATCCCTCATCTTCTAGCTCCAATCATCACAAATCCAAAGAAGGCATCAGAAGCGCTGGCCTGGGTGGTACGTGAGATGGATATGCGTTATGACGATCTTTCAACCTACGGATTCCGCCATATTGATGATTTCAACAAAGCTGTACGAGCTGGAAAAGTTGTGGCAAAGGAAGGCGCTGATCAGCCACTCGAACCATACCCATACATGTTGGTGGTCATTGACGAGTTGGCAGATCTCATGATGGTTGCTGCCCGAGACGTTGAAGATTGCATTGTACGTATCACCCAGCTTGCACGCGCAGCTGGAATTCACTTAGTCATCGCTACCCAGCGGCCAAGCGTAGATATCGTCACAGGTTTGATTAAAGCAAATGTTCCTTCCCGACTTTCATTTGCAACATCATCCCTCGCAGACTCACGCGTCATTCTTGATACGCCAGGTGCAGAGAAACTCGTTGGACAAGGCGATGGACTCTTCCTTCCGATGGGCGCAAGCAAGCCAATGCGAATCCAAGGTGCCTATGTTTCTGAGCGTGAGATTGAATCAGTCGTGACGCATGTAAAATCACAACTTAAACCGGTTTATCGCGAAGATATTCTCAAGCCCGCGATGGCTGCGCGATCTGGCGACGAAGACATTGGCGATGATCAAGAATTATTAATTCAAGCAATTGAATTAGTAGTGAGCACTCAATTTGGCTCAACATCTATGTTGCAGCGAAAACTGCGAGTGGGATTTGCTAAAGCTGGCCGATTAATGGATCTGATGGAAAGTCGGGGAATCGTCGGACCCTCCGAAGGTTCGAAAGCTCGCACCGTCTTGGTGAAGCAAGAAGATCTTGCTTCGGTGCTCGAAGTAATACAGTCCTAAGTTATTCAAGGGTGATTCTCAGGGGTTAGTCCGCACGGAGCGGCTTATTGCGGGCTGTTCATTATTCTTCAGGGCTCGTACAATTTCCCTCCCTTCCCACATATGCGAGGCGTCAATGTCAGTTGGTACACGACTCAAAGAGATTCGAAAGTCAGCAAATCTGACAGTCGAACAACTCTCTGCGCGCACTCGTATTCCTTCATCAGTGATTGAAGATTTGGAACGAGATAATTTCAATACCTGTGGCGGTCCCACATATGCACG
>JBJTHB010000014.1:0-5093 GCA_046094245.1 Actinomycetota bacterium | reverse complement strand
GCGCGAGCAAGAAGGGTCTTTCCTGTTCCTGGTGGGCCAAAAAGCAATACGCCCTTTGGAATCTTTGCACCTATCTCTTGGTACTTCTTGGGATCAGCGAGGAAATCTTTAATCTCGCGAAATTCTTCAATCGCTTCATCTGCGCCAGCAACATCAGCGAAGGTGACTTGTGGAACTTCATTGTTATGCAACTTCGCCCGTGAGCGGCCGAAGGAAAATACTCGTGACCCGCCTTGGGCTTGGCCCATGAAGAAGAGGAGAAGGAAGGCTAATAAAAGAATTGGTCCGAGGGTGAAGAGAATTGAAATAAAGATATTGGTCTTCGGGACCGTTACATTCCACTCTTTCGGAGGCTGATTTGCTGTAAGTAAATCAACCAAAATCGGCTCTTGGCCCGACACATATGAGGCTTCAACCGTGGTCGATCCGTTGATGGCCTGTCCAGGCTTGAGGACGAGTTGAATGACCTGATCGCGATCAACGATATTGGCCGATTCAACCTCACCACGAGTGATAGCCGCCATCGCTTGAGAGGTATCAATCTTGGTGAATTGATTATTTCCAGATGAGATCTGGCCAAATATTGTGACACCAATGATTGCAACAAAGATCCAGAAGAGCGGACGACGGACTAAAGGAGGACGTTGTGGCGCTTTGCCAGCTTGATTACCTCCACGCGATTGAGGAAGTTTTGGTCTTTTGATTTTTTTCTCGGCCATATTTACTCGTACATATGCTTGGCAAGAACGCCAATAAAAGGAAGATTGCGATACTTCTCATTGAAATCTAGTCCATAACCAATGACGAAATCTTTTGGAATATCAAAACCTACATACTTCACCTTTACATCAACAGTCGCTGATTCTGGTTTACGTAATACAGTCATGATTTCGACTGTCTTGGCGCCACGTGACTTCAAATTTGTACTGAGCCAATCAAGTGTTAATCCTGTGTCGACGATATCTTCCACAATCAGAACATTCCGTCCAGTGATGTCTTTATCGAGATCTTTAAGAATTCTTACGACTCCAGAAGACTTTGTTCCTGAACCATAGGAAGAAACTGCCATCCAATCCATATCAAGGTGGCGATTGATGTGGCGCGATAGATCGGCCATCACCATCACAGCGCCTTTGAGTACGCCCACAAGAAGGAGATCTTCATCTTTATAGTCAACTTCAATTTCTTTCGCTATTTCCTTGAGGCGCGTTTGAAGTTGCTCTTCAGTAACGATGACTCGTTCTATTTCGTTCTGAACCGATGCGAGATCCACACTTTCCCTTTCAGGTGAGTTTTTGGCTTTTAAGAGAGCGAAAGTCTGCCCGAAATCCGCTCCACGGTCACACCGCCGGGAAGCGATACGGGCCCTTGCCCCTTCCAGGCTGTGACCAGAGACTCAACAGGCTCGATGTGGTCAGCCGAAAGTGAGCCTGATGGGGCGCCAGCGAGATACACCGCTTTTCGGATGACTCGGGTACGGATTGCTCGAGGCAATAACTCCAAGGTCGGGATATCGAGTGAGTTCGGCTCAAGATCCTCAAATACCTCATCGGCCCATTGGTCGAGCGCATCGGCATCATCTCGCAATAGTTTGGCCGAACGAACCAGAGCATCAGCGATACCTGGACCAATCTCTCTCTCCATCATGGGCAGAACATTTTCGCGCACTCGAACGCGGGTAAATTCCATCGATTGATTATGTGGATCGCGCCAAAATTTCATTCCTGCTTCCTCGCATGCTGCTTCGGTTTGGGCGCGAGTAATTGAAAGTAATGGTCGACGATAATTATCAATCCGTTGTGCCATACCTGATAACGAACGAGTTCCAGATCCACGTGCTAATCCAAGAAGCACAGTTTCGGCTTGATCATCTTTAGTGTGGCCCATAAAGATTGCTATTGCGTTATGTTGTCGCATAACGTCATTAAGTGCAATATACCGAGCGCGGCGTGCAGACGCTTCGATTCCATCCGTAATCTCAACGTTGATCTTTCTAATTTCAATATGCTCATAACCAATCTTGGTTAATTCTTTCTTTGCTTGATGTGCAACATCTGCCGAATTCTTTTGTAGTGAATGATCAATGATGAGCGCTACTACTTTGATTGCTTTTGTTTCACATTCGGGAAGTAATGCTGCAGCCAACGCTGATGAGTCAGCTCCACCTGATGCGGCAACTATTACGGTATCGCCAGCGTTGAGGTCTTCTAATTCGCGTCGTACGGCAAGGCGAATCTGATACAGCGGAGTGGCTTCGGCCATGAGCCAAGCCTAGGCACTCCTAAACGCGACCTCCATACGGCATCAATCCCTTGATGCTGTAGATATTCGAGAAGAGCAGGCCCTTACCTTTCGAATTCGCTTCCCACATCATCCCGTTTCCGGCATAGATCGTGATGTGGTGAATTGAGTTCACAGTTCCTTTATAGGAGTAGAAGAGAAGATCGCCAGGTTCGAGCTGGCTTAATGGGACATGCTTGGTGTAACTGAAATAAAGAGAGGAGTTCAAGCGATCCCAGTTCGGCCAACCTAACCCTGCCGAACGATATGCCGCATAAACCAGACCAGAACAGTCGAAGGAATTAGGTCCTTCGCTTCCCCAGATATATGGCTTACGCGCCAGAACTTGTTTTTTTGCGAATGCAACGGCAGTAGCTCGCATTTCTGGAGTCGATCGTGATGTTGAGCGACCTTTGAATCCAAGATCTGGCCAGACTCGTGTGTAAATCGCAGTGTTATTAGCGATGCTCGCATTCGCCTCTTCAAGCAATGCGAGTTGTCGTTGTTGTTCAAGGGTTACGCGTTTGTTTCGCGCCGCCAACAATTCTTTCAAAATCTGATCTTGGATTTTCTGGAGTTTATCTACTTCTTTTTGTTGTGCATTACGGGCTGCGTCCGCTTCAATCTTGGCAGCTTCGACTTTCTTCGTCGCAACTTCTTGCGCTAACTTCGCAGCATCCGCTTTCTTCTTTGCTTCTTTTGCAACTTGTTCAGCAGTCTTGAATCGGAAGAGGGCAGTCGTATTCTGCTCTCCAAGATTGTTAAGTGTTGAAAGTCGATCCATCAAATCTTGAGGTCCATCGGAATGAAGGAGCGAATCCAAATCGGTGAATCCACCGCCCATGATGTATGCGTTTGCAGCAAGACGACCGATTGCATCGTGAGCTGCTTTTACTTCCGAAACCGCAGCGTTATAGGCGGCTGCAGCAGCTTGTGCTTCTTTTACCGCAACGGCTAACTCTCTTTTTGCAGCTTCGTACTTTGCGCGGGCTGCATTTGCGACAGCGACTAATTGGCGGAGTGTGAGGTTGGCTTTATTGAGACGAGCTGCGGCAGCATCGGCAGCTTTCTTCTTCTCTGCTTCTGCTTTCTTTGCAGCTTCGATTTGGGCAAGAGTCGGCTTCGGTGGATTGGCGAGCGCAGGCGTCAATGTAAATATCAATATGGTGGAGAGGCTGAGCGCAAGAATGCGTGCTCGTCTAGATCTCAATTCGTGGCTCCCTGGGGAATGTGGGGGTCAGTTACTGATGAAAAGGATAAAGGGGGCCTTCACAAATCTTGCTGATAAATCCCTTGGTGTCGCGTGATAACGGTCCCAACCTGATGCTTTTCTTAGATGAATATCCCAGCAACAAGAGTGATTGAGTAGAGGCTCAGATACGTGATGGAGCCATGGAATATTGGGCCCGAATTATGTTCCGGATCTCGAAGCTGGAAAGCAAAAATGAGTCCGAGAATCCCTGTTACTACGTACGTCCATGGCGCCAGAGCAGCACTTGAAAGTGTAAGAAAAGAAGTCACAATCATGGCGCTGGCATGAAGCCACATTTGTTGTGCAACTTTCCTCATGGGTGCAACTACGGGGAGCATGGGAATTCCTGCCGCCGCATAATCATCTTTATATTTGATTGCTAGCGCCCAGAAATGTGGTGGCGTCCAGAAGAAGATAACCATAAAGAACCAGAACGCCGTCCACGATAAAGAATTCGTGACCGCAGCCCAGCCAATCAATACCGGAAGGCATCCCGCGATGCCGCCCCAGACAATATTCTGTGAGGTGCGACGTTTTAATCCCACGGTATAGCCAAAAACGTAAAAAGCAATCGCACTTACTGTTAATCCGGTAGCAAGAGGATTGGTGAAGAACCAGAAAATAGCTAACGAAAGAACGGTGATGAGCGTTGCAAAGCCCAAGGCTTGATTTTCTGTGATCTGATTATTGACGATGGGTCGCTTCGAAGTTCGGTTCATAAGTTGATCAATATCGGTTTCAATCACCATATTGAAAGCATTCGCAGCCCCCGCAGCAAGAGTTCCACCAATGAGAGTTGCAATTGTTATATCCAGCGGTGGGATTCCATCTGCTGCTAAGAAAAGCGCAGGAAGTGTTGTGACAAGTAAAAGTTCTACCACTCGTAATTTCATCAACGCGATATATGGCGAGAACACATCGCGAGATTACCCTGTAGATTGCGGGTATGCGTATTCCGGTGAGATGGGCCATAGTTCTTGCGCTACTCACTAACTTTTATTCAGCTTCGCACGCCGATGTATTAGCTGAAACCACAAAGTTAAAGCTGGAAAAAACAATTACTGGAGATATCTCTCCGAAGTCCGTCCGAGCCTCAAAAACGGGATATGTATCCGCACATAACATGATGTATCGCCATTCTGTGACGATTTATGGTGCGAATTCGCTCAATCTGGTTTCGACGATTCCTGACTCGGTGAAGTTCTCGGACTTTGGGGTAAGTGGTTATTCCGGAACACATCGCGGCGCTCCGGTGGAGGGTGCATTCTCTCCCGATGGAAGGCATCTCTACGTCACGAACTATGCGATGTATGGCAAAGGTTTCAATCGTGAGGGCACTGATGTCTGTAACCCTGCAGATAAATATGATCGTTCTTTTCTCTATCGAATCGATACTGCAGTTTGGAAGATTGATGCAATTTATCGCGTCGGATCCGTCCCCAAAGTTGTTGATGTAACCCCTGATAACCGATTTGTCTTGGTATCGAATTGGTGTTCTTACGATCTATCAGTCATTTCGACAGAGAAGCAGAGAGTTGTGAAGACCATAAAGATTGGCGCC
>JBJTHB010000013.1:0-18015 GCA_046094245.1 Actinomycetota bacterium | reverse complement strand
ATCATCTGTTCTGCCCGAACGAAATGGCGCAAGGTCATCCCAGATGGGAAGCCATTTTTCTTGGACGTGATGAACGTCGTACGCCTCATGCATGTGCGTAGGTTACCGCCAACGAACGCCGGTTAATTCCTCGCTGACGCTCCATAGATTGCGCGCCAAACTTTGATCATAAGCAATCGATCGCGCCCTTGTTGCTTTGGGAAAGCCGCGCATTTCCATCAATCCATCCGGCCCAATATATGTCGCACCATACAGATTGGGGAATGTGGCAGCGCAGAGAGTTGGGAGCGCACCTCGTGATGCGGATTGGGCAATGACAGCATTCATGAGCGAGGTGACGCGCTCTTCAACCACTTTGCCACGCATCTGTGGACTTACAGCTTGGAGATTGGTATTCGAATAACCAGGGTGAGCAGCGAAGGCATTGAAGGAATATCCCCTAGCGGTCGCAATTCTCTGTAATTCAAAAGTGAAAAGTAGATTCGCTAACTTACTAGCTCCATAAGCGCCCCATGGTTGGTATTTATTACGCCCCAAACAAATATCACGAATAGTCTCGATCGATCCATCACCAAATGAACCCATGCGATGAGCCTGGCTGGCAATTGAAACGACGCGGGACTTGATGCGATCCGACAGTAATCCTGCAAATGCGAAATGTCCGAGGTGATTGGTTCCCATTTGTAATTCAAAGTCATCTGCAGTCTTTGTGAAAGGGACTGCCATCACACCAGCATTGAGAATGAGGACGTCAATCACGGAAGATACCTCGCGGGCTGCTTTGCGAACGCTGTTGAGATCTGCAAGATCAAGAATGAGAATAGAAACTCTTTCGCTAGCGAGTTCTTTACGGGTGCGTTCAGCTTTTTCTTCGCTTCTCGCGCTTATGGTGACGTGTGCGCCAGCGCGCACTAATTCGCGGGCTGCTTCTTTACCAATGCCACTTGTGGCTCCAGTAATAAGGAAGTGTTGTCCTGAAAGATCTGGAAGATCGCGCGCTGACCATCCGCTCGGGATGAGTTGGAGCGGAATTCGGGCGTTCGTTGAGTCTGTCATCGAGTGGAGCTAAGGGGACTTGAACCCCTGACCCCCTGCATGCCATGCAGGTGCGCTACCAGCTGCGCCATAGCCCCGAACTTTTCTGATGCGCGGCAGACCTTACCCGAACTACGCGCCGCTTTCCTCTCCGTATATCGGTTCTGGCAGTGAACCTGAGTTGTGTTCGACCAGCACCCATCCTTCACGATGATGACCATTTTCAAGAATCGACCATGAAGCATTGGAGAGTCCACCAATTGCAGACCATTGCGTCATTGGCATATCGAGCATCTTGCCAAGAATGCAGCGCGCAGTTCCACCATGTGTCACGACGACCAACGTTGAAACTTCCTCATTGAGAGCTCGATTAATCGCATTAACGGCGCGTTCTGCAATAGCGCTTCGACGCTCGCCGGTTTGTCCAGCAGGTTCATCTGTTCCATCAAGCCAATTTACAAATCGATCATAATCTTCCGCACGGTTTTGGGCGCCCGTCTTGCCTTCCCAATTTCCACCATGGGTTTCACGTAACCCAGCATCAATTTCGACATTTAGTTTGGAAATTCGAGACAACGCAGCCGCCGTTTGTTGTGCGCGTATCAAGTCGCTAGAGATTATTCGTGAAGGTTGGAGCGCCAACAACAATGGCGCAGCTCGTTCTGCCTGTCGCAACCCAACATCATTGAGTGGAATATCCGAGTGACCCTGGAACCTATTCTCGATATTCCAATCTGTTTGTCCATGACGCCACAGCACAATTCTTTGATTCACCATCAGGAGCGACCTCGCTTGAATTCTTCCTGCGCCTTCACTGCCGCTAAGGCAATCGTTGGACAGTCATTCCAAAGCCGATCGAGCATGTAATAGCGACGAATCTCTTCTGTCTGTATATGCACTACGAGATCTTCATAGTCCAAGAGAATCCAATGTTCAGAACCTTCACGACGCGCAGGCTTCTCTCCAACGAGAGCGAGTTGTTTCTCAACTTCATCTGCGATTGCATCGATCTGACGTTCGTTCTGTCCGCTGACGAGAAGAAAAACCTCGCTTAGCAACATCTGGTCTGAAAGATCAATCGCTACAAGATCAGTACCTAGCTTCTCAATTGCGGCGCTGGCTGCGATTTGTAGGTGCTTCAACGTTGCATCACGCGGCGCCATAGAGCCTCTTTTCGGTGATGTAACGATGAACTTCTATTGGAATTAAATGAGCTACATCTCGACCTGATGCAAGAGCAGCTCGGACTTCGGTGGCAGAAATATCGAGTGCCGTAATCTCAATCGGGCTCCACCTCACTGCAGGATGGACTTTGCTGGCATCGATGACATGGCCGGGGCGATTAATCACTAGGAAATCGATGAGCGTTCTTACCTCGTCAATTTTGTGCCACGTTGCAATATTGAGTAGCGCATCGCTTCCAATTATCCATGTGTACTGTGCATGTGGATTTCTATTGATTAAGAGCTTGGCTGTATCAATCGCATATGAAGGTCCCGAACGTGAGATTTCACAATCTTCTACTTCTACTTTCATACCCTTTACTGCGAGTCGAGTCATCTCCAATCGATCTTCTTTTGATGCGTGAGGCTTCTTTTGCCACGGGTCACCAGCTGGAACAACAATCAACGCATCAAACTTCTGCGAATTCAGAATTGAGGAGATCAGATGAACGTGACCATTATGAATTGGATCGAAAGAGCCACCAAAGATGGCAACGCTACTAGTCGCGATCAAGGCGCAAAACGAAGTAGAGCAACAGCATTAAAACTGCGAAGGCAAAGATTCCGAAAAAGATCGGGTGAGCGGGGAGCTCACGTCCTTTTTCGCTAAAGAGAGTAAGGGCTGAGTTCGCGACGAGAGCCTTCAACATGGTTGCATCCTAACTCTTATCTGGGACCATTTTCCAAAAGAGCGATGAATGCAGCTTCATCGAGGATTGGAACACCGAGCTCTTCGGCTTTTGCTGCCTTGGATCCGGGTGATTCTCCAACTACGACATAGTCCGTTTTCTTCGATACCGACGATGCTGCTTTTCCACCACGTTCCGTAATCGCCTCAGTGACACCATCGCGGGTGAAATTCGCAAGTGATCCGGTGACTACCAACGTCAATCCAGCCAAAGTCTGTGGTTTCGAGGAAGCAACAACCCCTTCCATTACTACTCCCGCCGAGGACCACTTCGAAATAATCGAGCGATGCCAGTCTTCGGAAAACCATTCGTGAATACTCTCGGCGATGACATTTCCAACACCATCAACTGACGATAGTTCCTCAAGCGTCGCCTTCGAAATAGATGCAACAGAGCCAAAATTATTTGCTAATGCTTGCGCAGCGGTTGGGCCGACATGACGGATAGAGAGCGCAACGATGACTCGCCACAGGGGACGCGACTTCGCACCTTCCAACGCTTGGATGAGCTTTTCAGCATTTGCTCCCAATGAACCATCCTTTTTGCGAAAGAACTCACTCTTTAACAAGTCTTTTTCTGTTAAGGAGAAGAGATCAGATTCATCGACAATCAAGTGATCATTAAGAAGAGCATTCGTGGCCTCGTATCCCAGCACATCGATATCGAGTGCAGCTCGCGAACCAACGTAATAGATACGTTCACGTAATTGGGCAGGGCAGCTACGTGAATTAGGGCAGCGAATGTCGACATCGCCTTCTGAGATGGCTCGTAGTGTGGTTCCACATTCCGGACAATCCTTTGGCATTTGGAATGCGTGTTCCTTGCCTGTTCGCTTTTCAATAACCGGACCAAGAATCTCCGGGATGACATCGCCTGCTTTTCGCAGCACAACGACATCACCAATAAGAACGCCCTTGCGTTGGACTTCTTCCATATTATGCAACGTCGCATTGGTGACGGTCGAACCTGCGACGCGAACGGGTTCCATAAAGCCAAACGGAGTAACTCTTCCAGTCCTGCCCACACTGACTCTAATGTCGAGCAATTTTGTTGTTACTTCTTCTGGTGGATACTTATACGCAATCGCCCACTTCGGCGCGCGAGATGTGGCTCCGAGCGCTTTTTGTTGTGCGCGTTCATTTACTTTGATAACAACGCCATCTATCTCATGCTCTACATCATGGCGATGCTCCAAGTAATACTGGATGAATTCCTTCACATCAGCCCTATTTTTCGCCACTTTAAAGCGTTTGCTCGTGGGCAAACCCCAGGACTGCATCGCTTTATATGCCTCGCTCTGAGTTTCACATTCGAATCCTTCGACGGCTCCAATTCCATGAACCACCATTGCTAGCGGACGCGATGCTGTTACGCGAGGATCTTTCTGGCGTAACGAACCTGCTGCGGCATTCCGAGGATTTGCGAAGACATTTTTGCCGGATTCCTCCAGCGACTCGTTGAGTTCATTGAATTTCTTCAACGGAAAGAAGACTTCACCTCGGACTTCCACTATTGAAGGAAAATCACCTTTGAGATCATGCGGGACTCCATTAATTGTCTTCACATTCAACGTGACATCTTCGCCCGTAGCGCCATTACCTCGAGTGAGCGCGCGTATCAGCTTTCCATTTTCATAGAGGAGGTTGATGGCAAGCCCATCAACTTTCACTTCACACAACCATGAGTTCTTCGGTGATTCTTTTGCAACTCGATCAAACCAGGCTTCTAGTTCATCGTCGCCAAAGGCATTATCCAAACTCATCATCTTTTCGAGGTGATTAAATTGTTCAAAATGGGTAGCAAATCCTCCGCCAACATCCAAAGTGGGCGAATGCGGATCGCGCAATTCAGGATTCTTGTTCTCGAGTAGAACCAATTTTTTCCAGAGCAAATCAAATTCAGCGTCAGCGATAATCGGTTTGTCTAGAACGTAATACCGATACTGATGGTCACGAATCGCTTCGGCCAGTTCCGCCATCTCGTGGCGTATCTCGGCGCTTGACATACTTATTTTGTCCCGGTGATAGTGGCAGAGCCGACGACGCGATCACCATCGTAAATGACCATCGCTTGGCCTGGAGCAAGTCCAAAAATAGGTTCATCAACAACTGCGACGAGAGTCTCGATGTTGTTGTTGATGACTCGAAAATAACTACAACTATGGGGAGTTCCATGAGCACGCACTTGGACATAACCCTTATAAGGCGCGGTTTCTGTGGCTTCTGGGGTTGGGCCACACCAAATCGGCCGCTCGCCGCGAATCTCCGTTATTGCAAGCGCATCTCGATTGCCGACCACCACAGTATTGGAAACTGGTTCGATTTTGAGGACGTATCGCGGTTCTCCACCTTTGGCGGGAACGGTTAGGCCAAGACCCTTTCGCTGTCCGACGGTGTAGGTGTAGGCGCCTTTGTGTTCACCTAACTTGTTTCCTTCCTCATCGACAATTGGACCTACTTCGCTTCCTAATCTTTCACGCAACCAACCTGCATTGTCGCCAGATGGAACAAAGCAAATATCGTGGCTATCTGGCTTGAGAGCAACAGAAAGACCGCGCGCTTGTGCTTCCTTGCGGACATCTTCCTTTGTTGTGTCGCCCAATGGAAAGAATGCACCTTGTAATTGTTGGCGATTGAGAACTGCCAACACGTATGACTGATCTTTTCCAGGGTCGATTGCTCGAAACAACTCACGACCATTGGGGGTTTCTTGAGTTTGCGCGTAGTGGCCTGTGACTACTCCATCGAATCCCATTGCTTGTGCGCGATCTAACACCGCTGCAAATTTGATCTTCTCGTTACACCGAAGGCACGGATTAGGAGTGTTTCCCGCAGCATATTCGGATAGGAAATTCTCAACTACATTCTCATGAAATTCATCGGACATATCCCAGATATAAAAAGGAATCCCGATGACATCAGCAGCTCGTCGAGCATCATGAGAATCTTCGATTGTGCAGCAACCGCGCGCACCAGAACGATACTTCTTTGGATTTTTCGAGAGCGCTAAATGGACTCCGATAACATCATGGCCGGCTTCCTTGGCGCGCGCAGCCGCAACGGCAGAATCAACTCCACCGCTCATGGCTGCGATCAGCTTCATAAATAGCCTTCCTATCCGCGATATGCAGCGCGAGCTCTATCGATGACGCGCTTAATACAGGTCTGAAGGTATTCGATATCGGTGTCAGTGTTAGAGGTTCCGAGTGAGAAACGCAGCGATGAACGCGCTTCTTTCTCGCTTAATCCCATGGCCATCAGTACATGGCTGGCTTCTTGAACTCCAGCGCTGCAAGCAGAACCCGTGGAACATGCGATTCCTTCGGCATCAAAGAGAAGAAGTAGTGAGTCACTTTCGGTTTTCGGAAATGAGATGTTGGCGATTCCTGGCAGTGTTTCGCCGTTTAAGACTCCATTGAGAGTTGCATCAGGAATTTCACTTTGGATAGCCGCAATCAACTTCGCGCGCAACGCACGAACTTTTTCGGCATTTGCCTCCAAATCTCGCACAGCAGATTGCACAGCCGCAGCAAATGCAACGATGCCAGCAGAATTCAAGGTTCCACTCCGAATATCCCGCTCTTGGCCTCCTCCATGCAAAATAGGAGTGATGTCAACGCCTTTGCGGAGAACGAGCGCGCCGACTCCGATTGGTCCCCCAACTTTATGAGCGCTAATAGTCATCGCAAAGATTCCAAGTTCTTTGAAAGAAATTGGAACTTTTCCAAGACTTTGGACCGCATCGGTATGGACTGGGATATTAAATGAATTACCAAGTTCTGCGATACGCGAGATTGGTTGGAGAGTCCCCACTTCATTATTTGAATGCATGATGCTGATCAGGGCTATTTCATCATTTCTCTCCCGGACAACTTCCTCGAGTGTAGAAAGATCCACAAATCCGTCACGTGAAACTGGGACTTCAATGATTTCTGCGCCTTCGAAATCTTCTAGCCACCTGGCCGGATCTAAGACGGCGTGATGTTCGAAACGCGAAATTATGATGACATTTCGAGCGATACCCTCTTTATTGCGATGCCAATACGCGCCTTTGAGAGCCAAATTATTCGCTTCTGTTCCTGAACCCGTAAAGATGATCTCACTTGCATGTGAACCGATGAGAGTTGCTATTTTTTCGCGCGCTTCTTCGACGTCTTTGCGAACTGTTCGCCCGTATGTATGAAGACTGGAGGCATTACCTATTTGTCGTGATTGTTCAATAAATGCCTGTAGCGCTACCTCGGAAATAGGCGTCGTTGCAGCATTATCGAGATACACACGTGGCATGGCGCAATTCTAACTGTGGTGAGACTTGAGCAATTAACTGCGCTTGGCCTGAATGGCTTCACGCGCCTGTGGCAATACAGCAAACAAATCTCCCACCACACCAAAATCTGCCAAATCAAAGATTGGGGCTTCTGGATCTTTATTGATAGCGACTATCGTCTTGGAAGTTTGCATTCCAGCGCGATGTTGAATCGCCCCGGAAATGCCGCATGCAACATAGAGTTGTGGACTTACCGTCTTGCCTGTCTGTCCTACTTGATGCGTATGCGGATACCAGCCAGCATCTGTGGCGGCGCGAGATGCACCGACGGCTGCGCCCAATAAGTCTGCCATCGCTTCAACCTGAGTGAAATCACCATTAGTTCCGCGGCCGCCGGAGATGACAATCTTTGCTTCAGTCAATTCTGGTCGACCGCCTTTGACAGCTGGTTGCACGCTAGAAATCTTCACTAACTTTGCTTTATCTGAAATTGCGACATTTACTTTTTCCACAATCGGCGCATTCGAACTACTTGCGCCTTCGATAGCACTTGGTCGAACAGTGACGACAGGAACACCTTTCGTGACTTTGGAACTCACCGTAAAGGAACCACCAAATATTGATTGAGTAGTGGAGAAATCAGGAGCTACATCGACTGCATCCGTAATAATTCCGCTACTCGTGCGGACTGCGAGACGACCTGCAATCTCTTTACCGCGTGCGCTTGAAGCAATGAGAACGGCAGCGGGTTTGTGTGAATCGAGTATTTGTGCGAGCGCATCGACCATGGCTGGGATTCCGAACTGTGCAAAGTCATCGCTCTCTACAGCTATTACTTTCTCAACATCAGTGCTCGCTAATTGGGCTCCAAGCGCATCAGCAGTTCCAGTCCCACAGAGAATGACTGCGACAGGAGTTCCGCCGCGCTTAGCAAAAGTGGCGAGTTCAGCCGCTGTTTTGGCTACTTTTCCACCATCGTGATCTGCAAGAAGGATTACATCTGACATGGTTAGACCAACCGCTTCTCTGCTAGGTATTCAGCGAGCTTGCTTCCGCCATCACCTGAATCTTCGATTTTAATTCCTTTATCGCGCGGCGGGCGAGCTTGTGCATCTGCTACAGCGCTCCATGCTCCCGTTGCGCCAACTTCAGAGGCAGATACTCCAACTTCTGCCAGAGTTTTGGTTTCGATTACTTTCTTCTTTGCCGCCATGATTCCCTTGAATGATGGATATCGTGGTTCATTAATCTTCTCAATGACACTAATGACACATGGGAAGTGTGCAGACATCGTCTCCACACCACTTTCAGTCATGCGGGCAATTTCAACTGCTGAGTTCGGAGCATCAACTTTTACTGAACCGGCAAAGGTGAGTTGCGCCCAACCAAGCCTCTCGGCCAACATAGCGGGCACTACGCTCATTCGAGCATCTGTGGATTCTGTGCCACAGAAGACTAAGTCAAACCCCCCTTGAGAAATGACATCAGCCAAAACTTTTGATGTTGCGATTGCATCGGATCCAGCAAGAGCCGCATCTGCAATCAAAATTCCACTATCTGCTCCCATTGATAAGCCTTTTCGGATCGCTTCGGATGCGCGATCAGGGCCCATGGAGATTAATGTGATTGAGTGTTCAGGAGTTTCTTTTCCTTCATTGAGTGGCTCGACAATTCGAAGCGCTTCTTCAATTGCATATTCATCAAGATCATTGAGAACTGCATCAACGCCCGCGCGGTCAAGAACGCCTCCGACCATTTTTTTCTCAGCCCATGAATCAGGCACTTGTTTAACGCAGACCGCAATTTTCATACCCGCTATGTTACTGGGCGGTAACCTGGCGCTCAAATCGAAGATTGGCCAACCATCTCTGCTTAGATAGCAAAGTGAAGCCCGCCAATCCCCATATTTTGGGCAACCATCCCACCGAAGGCGGAACAGATTTCGCGCTCTGGGCTCCCGCTGCCGACGCAGTCGAGTTATGCCTTTTCGATCAACGAAGCGATGAATCTCCCCGATGGATAGAGACTCGATTCTCTCTTGCACACCGCGATGGGCCCATATGGCATGGCTATCTTGCAGGAATCAGACCGGGCCAACGTTATGGCTATCGCGTTTACGGTCCTTGGCGACCTGAACAAGGTTGGAGATTTAATCCCGCAAAAGTCCTTATGGATCCCTATGCCCATCTCTTTGATGGCGAATTGTCATACTCTCCGGAAATTTTTGGCCACCAAGCGCTCGACGCAGTCGGAAATGGTGACATCAACATACGCGATGAGAGAAACTCGCTGGGATTCGTACCGTTATCAGTTGTCACTTCTCACGCGCCGCGCATCATCCATCGCCCACACACTCCATGGAAGCGAACGTTTATCTACGAGGCGCATGTGCGTGGTTTGACTGCAGCAAATGATGAGATCCCACCACATGAACGTGGAACGTTTAAAGCGCTCGGACACCCATCGACAATTAGTCATCTGCAACGACTCGGGGTCACCGCTCTAGAACTTCTGCCGATTCATCACTTTGTGACCGAGATGCACACTCATGCTCGTGGCCGAGAAAATTACTGGGGCTACAACCCATTAGCTTTCTCTGCCCCGCACCGAAAATACGCCGCTACCCATGACCCTATTAGGGAATTGCAGGAAAGTGTTGATGCCCTTCATGCCGCCGGCATTGAAGTCTTACTGGATGTCGTCTACAACCATACCGCCGAGGAAGGTCGACAAGGTCCGACGCTTTCTTTCCGAGGTCTCGATAACAAGACGTTTTACCGCCACTCTGTTGATGATGAATATGAAGATGTCACGGGATGTGGCAACACTATTGATTCACGCCGGCCATTTGTGACTCGAATGATTGTTGACTCACTGCATTGGTGGAGCCAGATTATTGGAATTGATGGTTTTCGATTCGATCTAACAACGGCGATTTCGCGGGGAGATCAAGGCATCGATACATATGGGCCGCTCATCTCTGCAATTTCAGCTGATCCAATTTTGCGCGATCGTAAGCTCATCGCAGAACCATGGGATATCGCAGGCTATGCACTTGGAGACTTTCCACATCCTTGGCGGGAGTGGAATGACGCGTATCGTGACGCGACTCGACAGTTCTGGCTCGGCGACAGCGCACGCGGTCACAGCAACGGAGTCTCTGATTTAGCTCGTCGAGTCGCAGGTTCGCATGATGTCTTTTATTTCCGTGGCCCTACCTCCTCAATCAACTTCGTGACTGCACATGATGGCTTCACCATGCATGACCTGGTCAGCTACAACGAGAAGCACAACGACGCGAACGGTGAGGATAATCGCGATGGCACTGACACTAATCGCTCATGGAATGTTGGGGTTGAGGGAGATACCGCAGATCAGGACATCAATGCAAAACGTACTCGACTCAAAAAATCCATTTTGGCTACGTTGATGCTCTCATCCGGCGTACCGATGATTGCGATGGGTGATGAGTCCTCGCGCTCCCAATCAGGTTGTAATAATGCTTATTCACTCTCGCTTCATCACTCTCCCACAGCTCCAGAAAATTTCAATGGTGGATGGATGAATCGCTGGAATCACGATGAAGAAAATGAGGACCTGATCGAAACTATCGCAGCTTTAGCGAGAATTCGGTCCACTTATATGGTCGATGCCGCCGAACAATTTTTCACAGGTGAACTTGACCAAGGTACAAAGCGTAAAGACTTGGCATGGTTTGGTCGAGATGGGCTAGAAATGTCTGCCCATAATTGGCAAGACAATTCCTTACGTTATTTGGCATTTAGTATTGAAGCTACACATAACCAAGGACTCTTTGTGGTCCTCAACAGCGATAGCGAATCACACTTATTTACCCTGCCAAATAAAACGTGGGGTAATTCATTTCGGAGCGTGTTTGATTCAACTGCAAGGGTGAATGACTTCAGTCCAGCGCTAAAGAAACCAAGTGATGTGATTGACGTCCAATCGATGAGCGTTCAAGTCTGGCTCATCAATCGAAGTTAGTCGACCCTGAAAGCCACCGTTACTGTCGAGGTGATTGTTTTTTCAATCGTTGAGGTGTCGTAGTAACCACCTGACGATGTATCAACGGAATCAGGTGAGGTTACTTGGAAAGGCCCAGAACGGACGCTCATCACATTCCCAACTTTTCCACCGGTGGCCTCGACGATTGCCTTTGCGCGGACTTGTGCATCTTCCATCGCTTGCTTGAGAAGTTCGGGGCGTAACTCACTCAACTTCGAAACGTAAAACTGCGGACCATAATTCGTGACACTCACACCGCTTTGAAGTAGTGAGCCGATGCCATTAGAGAGTTTTTTGATGAGTTGGACATCATCGCTACGAACAGTGATGGTTCGAGATCCGCGATAATTCAAGATTCGTCCCGTGCTATTTCCATTGACATACTCTTCCTGCGGATAGGCGGATACCGATCCTAATTCGATGGAATCTGCAGCAACCCCGCCATCAGTCAGGTACTTGGAAACCGCAACAGTTGCGTTCTCTACTCTCTTGACAGATTCTGAAATGGTAGGAGCGACTTGTTCGGCATTCAAAGTCCATACGGCCTTATCGGCAGATACATTAACTCGAGCAGAACCAGTTACAGAGATGCCTTCTCCCGTTCGCGAAGCAAAACCACTTCCGACTTGATTTAATCCCAAGCCCATTGCAATCGCAAGAATTGCTGCGGAGACAATCAAAGCAAGCGATTTCTGTTTCTCATTCTCACTCATACCGAAATCTTATCAGCGAGATTGTCACATCCATCTATCTCTACTCTCCGGAAAGGTTCAAGAGCTTCATTCCAAGGTTTACCCAACAACTTCTCAATCTCTTCGCAGATATCACGATCTTTGAGGTTGATGTGCAGGACATTTTGTAACTGATTTTCATTGATCATGATGTCCCCATGGGGTCCGATATTGGCACGAAATAATCCAAGGTCTGGAGTATGCATGTACAAAGATCCATCGCTGCCGTTAGCCGCAGCTTCATAAATCTCGAAGTTGAGATAGTGCCATCCCCGAAGAGCACTTGCTAATTTCGCACCTGTACCCAATACGCCATTCCATGAAAGATGAGTACGCCAGGTAGTTGGAATAAGTGGTTGAAGATCCCATCGCAAATTGTGTGGGCTGCCTAGTTGGTCGTTAACTGACCATTGAATATGTGACAACACAACTTTAGGTGCTGAGTAAATCGATATTCGCCCATGCGAGGTACCGATTCCTAATGGTTCTAACGCACTCGGACCAGTGGGTTGCTTCTTACTACGTGACGACATGGCTGCTCCTGATAAACGAAGCCGCATCCTTGGATAGATGCGACCTTCCCCAGCCCATCTATCGTCGTTCTGACCGCATTCTTCACCCAAAAGTGCGCCTCTGCCAACCCCTTCGCGAGCGATACACAAGGTTTAGACGCGTCTGTAATCCAAGGTAGGCTTTCCCCTAGTCCAACGCTTATCAGTACCCGCTTGCTAGCTTTTGCTTGAATCGGTATCGCTGTAGAACGGAAAGACTGGCGAACGTGCTCTTCACGTTTGTCCCCATAAATACCGAAGGAAAGTAAATGGCAACAGGCACAGTTAAGTGGTTCAACTCTGAAAAGGGTTTTGGTTTCATCGCTGTTGATGGCGGCGGACAAGATGTATTCGTCCACTATTCCGCAATCCAGGGCAATGGTTACAAGTCCCTTGAAGAAGGTCAGTCAGTGACGTTCGAAGTCGTCCAAGGCCCAAAGGGTCCTCAGGCAGACCAGGTCACAGCTAACTAATTACCAAGTAACTAGTTTAAGAAAGCCCCGAGGAAACTTGGGGCTTTTTTTATTTGCCCGCCTTCGCCTTTGCTTTGGCGATTGCATTTGACGGCGATAAGTCTTTTCCTGATTTCCAGGCATCTAAATACTTCCATGGATAAATGACTCCCCGGCGTATCTCCCAATCTCCAGGCATTGTCGGATATGAAATACCGAAATGAAGATGTGGCTTTGTTCCACGTGCACTTCCGCTTGATCCAACTTCACCGAGTTTCTGACCTACAGTCACTACAACTCCCGGCTCAATTCCGGGCTCGATCTTCGATAGATGGGATCCATAATAACGAACTCCATCTTCACCGATGATGGAGATAGATAATCCACCGCGATCTTTACCGCGATTAGTCTTGCCGCTCCAGACATCCTTCGTGTTTACATCTTCGACAGTTCCGTTGATGGGCGCGACGAATGCACAGCCATTCTTCGCTTGGATATCTGTTGCAGGATAGTCATGATGATATTTCCCATAAGTGGCTTTGCAATTTGCTACTGGAAAGGCATAAACGGGTGCTGCATCGGCCGTAGAAACTCCCGAAAGCATGAGAATACAAACAAGCACAAACTTCTTCATCGTAGCGCCGCCTTATCTAATTTCGCAGTCACCATCATGTGAGGCACTGTTAATGCCCACACGACAACGAGTGAAAGCCAGAGATATTCATCGCTGAGTTTCCCAGGCGTTTGAACTCCAATCAGTAGCGACACTATGAAAGTACCCACAAGAGCAGGCAGTCCGGGAATCACCGCCTGGAGAAAAGCTCGGGTGGGTAGATTTTCTGCGACAAATTTCTGAGAACTCTTTAAATTGAGAGTTAGTCGTGCGGTATGCCGCATTGCATGCCACATTCCAAAATAAGCAGCAAAGGCAACAAGTGGCGGAGCTAGTAGTGCAAGAGAAGTAAGCAGGGCTAAATCAAGTGCATCTCGCATACGCTTCTTGATCAACAACGCTACACCTGCAACAAGCGCCAATAGTAAAACGCCTATGAACAACTCCGAATCCCAACCGCCATGCCAATTCACAAGATCTTCGTTCACGGCAGATAACGCGCTCGTACTGCGTTCATTGGTGAGCGGAATAACAACGGGTAAAGCTCCAGCAGAGAGCGCGTAAAGTGCTTGAACAAAATGTGGAGCCTGCGTTGAATTTGATGCTCGATTGCTTTCATTAATAAAAGCCGCATCACCAATCCCGAAGTGGAGAGCGCTCATGATGACGACTCCGATGAACCCAATGACATTCCACGTGAGAATTGCCCAAACTGCGAGTACAGCAATTGCAACGTAACCCAGAATAAAAATAGTCATACGTGCAATCGAAGCTCGTGGCAACGTAACCAGATGATCTAAAGCGCCGTGAGGTATCCCGACTGCTAATGCGAAGAGGGCAACTACAACTTGCCACGTAATGCTCGTACTCTCAATGACATTAGATAGAACAACCGAAAGAAGCACCACAAGAGCAACTGCCGCGCTGGAAAACCGACGCGTGGAGTCGAATATCTTTGCTTGCGCGTGCGACATATGAGGACAGTAGCAAAATCACAATAAGTATTGTGAGAAACTATCGAAATGTCGCTCGAATTTGAGCTTACGAACTGGTCCTATGTGGCAATGCTCCTTTTTGTGATTGTTGGTTCATGGTGGCTGGAATTCGCATTCAAGATCAGAGTGCTACGTAGGCCACGATTATTAGCTAGCGCAATCTTTCCCGTTTCTGTTTTCTTTCTCATGTGGGATGCATTTGCCATCAATCAGAACCACTGGACTTTCGATAAAGAACAAATTCTCGGAATAATTGGACCATTCAATATTCCACTCGAGGAATATCTCTTCTTTCTGATAATTCCCATGGCAGCCATTTTGACTTTGGAAGGCGTCAAATCGTTAATGAAGAGAGTCAATCGATGAGGTTTGAACTCACGTACACGCAGATTACGGTCTACGCCCTCATCATCACGATCTTCTTCGATATGTTCGTGACTAAGAATTCGCTTCTTTCCACCCTGCGATTCTGGTTTAGCTATGGAATCATCGTGCCGTTTCAACTGGTCACAAATTGGTGGTTAACCTCGAGGGAAATCGTTGTCTATAACCCCGAATCGATTATCGGACTTCGTGTTGCTGATGCGCCTGTTGAGGACCTCATCTTCGGATTTGCGATGATTCTTGCCGTCATGAGTTTGTGGGAAACTATGCTTCGCAGACGTGGGGGCAGTAGCTCAGTTGGTTAGAGCCCCGGACTCATAATCTGGTCGTCGTAGGTTCGAGCCCTACCTGCCCCACTTGCCGAATTCTTTAATGCGCTCAGGTACCGGCATATGCGAAGCGTCTTCATTAGTAATGGGCTCTCCAAATTTCGTGATGATAGGAATCTGACCAGCCCAAATATTGAGCGCTGCATCTTCGGGATCATTTGCGCCACCAGTGCGCTGCTTTGCAGTGACATCATCGAGAGGAAGGGCAACAATCATCGTCTGAGCAAATTCTTTCGCCGTCATGGCGCGACCGTTTTCCCAAAGTCCTGGAATCAACTTTTCAGTCAGGGCTTTCATCGCATTTTCTTTTGCGCTCTCTTCAAGCACGTGGGTGGTGCCAAAAGCCATGACAGACCGGTAATTCATCGATGAATTGAATGCGCTCCTTGCCGAAACCAGGGCATCAAGCAATGTGATTGTGGCGCAAACTTGAACCCCAGCTTTAAGGGCCATGAAAAGTCGTGAACCAGTCGACCCATGAAAAAGAAGTCGATCTCCATCGCGTACATAACCGAGGGGAATAACAGTTGCTTCTCCGGTTTCGGGATCGCTGAAGCCAACATGGGCTACGTACCCTTCATCGAGAATCGCATAGATTCGTTCTGTTTCCTCGACTGAGCGGTGCGGTTTGCGGCGAATCGCTCGGGGGCTATCACTCATGCGGGGAGCATACGCTTGGCTGCACTCTTTATCTGTGACATTAGATGGCTCGCCTGTTATTGTGCTGGCTAAGTAGTACCCCCTCGTATCTATGAAAGGCAAGAATGAAAAGATCAAAATTGATCGCATTCGGTGCGCTCTCCGCTCTCGTCCTCTCACTTCTTTCAGCCGTGGCTCCTGCTCAAGCAGCACGCGATTTGAAGGGCAGCGTTTGTGCTCAAGAAGGTCAGGTCCGCACCATCTCTGGCGTCACTTATACATGCGAACGCGTTAATGGCGCACTCCAATACGCGCAAGGACGCAAACTTTCGGGAACTCTCAATGTTCTCTGCACCCCACAAGAACTGTGGTGTGTTGAAATGACTAAGGCTTTCCAGGCAAAGACAGGCGTCACAACAAAATTCATCCGTCTTTCCTCAGGCGAAGCTCTCACTCGACTTGTTGCCTCAAAAAATAACCCTGAATTTGATGTCTGGACTGGTGGACCGAATGACAGTCACATCTCTGGACGTATCCAAGGTGTGATCGAGGCATATAAATCTCCAACTCGTAACATGTTGAAGCCGCAGTTCAAGGATGCTGATGGATTCTGGACCGGTATCTACATGGGCGCGCTTGGTTTCTGCTCCAACACCAATGAATTGAAGCGTCTTGGTCTCAAGGCTCCAACAAGTTGGAATGATCTTCTGAACGCCAAGTACAAGGGCAACTTCATGATGGCCCACCCAGGAACTTCTGGAACTGCGTACACCGCTTTGTGGTCACAAGTTCTTCGCCTTGGATCAGAAGATGCAGCAATCAACTACATGAAGGATTTGAATAAGAATGTTCTCTCTTACACTCGAAGTGGCGCCGGCCCAACCGGTCCACTTGGTCGCGGTGAAGTCGCAACAGGTCTTGTCTTCTCTCATGACTGCACAGCAGCGATTCTTCGTGGAAATCCACTAGTCGTCTCTTTCCCGAAAGAAGGAACCGGGTTTGAAATCGGTGGCATCGCTCTTGTAAAGGGTGCAAAGAACCCAGACGCTGCTAAGGCATACATCGACTTTGCTTTGTCAGCAGAGGCCCAGAACATCGGTCCAGCAAAGGCTGAATCGTTCCAAATCCTCACCAATCCAAATGCAAAGTATGACCGTCGTATGGTCAACCTCAAGAAGGTCACACTTCTTAACTATGAGGCTGAGGCAGCAGGTGTTGCTGCAGTGAAGTTGAAGGCTCGCTTCGATAAGGAAGTTGCGCTCGCTTCATCAGCTAAGTAGTAACCAGTAGTAAATGTAGAAAAGGGTTCTGGAACAAGTTTTCAGAACCCTTTTCTACACAATTGAACAAATTCGATTAGGAGTCTCTCGCTTGAGTAAGTCCAGAACGGCTGCGAAGTTCGACATCTTCACCAAGATTGCTCTCGTTCTAGTTGTGCTCATTATTGGCTTTCTCATTCTTCTTCCTCTGCTCAATATCCTTGTTTATTCAACGCAACCATCTGGTAGCGGAATCATCACGGGCTCCTTCAGTGACATTGTCACTCGCAACATTATCTGGAACACCGTGAAATTAGGTCTTACGGTCGCTTTCCTTGGAACCCTCCTAGGTTTCATCATGGCGTACACGCAGGCGCGCGTTGAGTTCCGTGGGAAAAAGATTCTTCACATCATCAATCTCGTTCCTATCATTTCGCCTCCGTTCGCTTTTGCTACTGCCATCATCGTTCTCTTTGGGCGCAGCGGAATGATTACACGTGGAATTTTCGACTGGCGTCCCACTTTGTATGGTTTCCCAGGTTTGGTTTTGGTTCTAACTCTCTCTTTCTTCCCAATCGCGTATATGAATCTTCTGGGCATGCTTCGTAGCCTCGATCCAGCGCTTGATGAAGCAGGCTCCAGTTTGGGCGCTAATAAATGGCGAGTTTTCAGAACGGTAACTTTGCCACTTCTTATCCCAGGTTTTGCAGGATCATTCCTCTTACTCTTTATTGAATCCATAGCCGATCTGGCAAATCCCTTGATTATCGGTGGTAGTTACACCGTTCTTGCTTCGCGCGCATATATGGCAATCAATGGTGAT
>JBJTHB010000012.1:0-3666 GCA_046094245.1 Actinomycetota bacterium | reverse complement strand
AGTTGCAGACATGTTCTAAGGAGTAACCCACAACATGAAGCGCACCTTCCAGCCGAACAATCGTCGGCGCGCGAAGAAGCATGGCTTCCGCGCTCGTATGGCCACCCGTGGTGGACGCGCAGTTCTCTCTGCTCGTCGCGCTAAGGGTCGCGCTCGCATCTCCGCATAAGTTCCACCACGCGGCGTGCTAGCAGCCATTAACCGCCTAACTTCTCGCGAAGACTTCGCGCGCGTTACGCGTTCACCCATTAGATCAACCACTCATACTCTCGTTGGTTATCTAACAAAAGAACCTGCGCTCACTTCGCCAAAAATTGGATTTGTTGTCTCGCGTGCAATCGGCGGATCAGTCACGCGTCATCGCGTCACTCGCCAACTCCGTCACGCATCTAAGAATTCACTTCACATCCTGCCCCATAGCTCCATGGTTGTGGTGCGTGCAACCAAGAAAGAACAAGACCCGCACAACGAAATTCCCCAACTTTTCACCGCGTTAAACGAAAAGGCTGCGCGATGATGAAGAAACTTCTCCACATCCCAATGCTCCCATTTTTGGGTTTAATAAAAGTGTGGCAAAAATTAATTGCTCCTGGTTTGGCGCCACGATGCAAGTACTACCCCTCTTGTTCACATTACACATACGAAGCAATTAAGAAATACAACATTATTGGAATCTTTCTCGGTGTATGGCGTGTAATTCGTTGTAACCCATTTAGTCACGGGGGAGTCGACTACGTTCCAGAAACCTTAAAAATCCAGCGTTTTACGCTGATAAATCGCAGAACAGAAGGAGCGCGTTAATGGGCTTTATTTTAGATCCCCTCTATTGGATCGTTTCTGGGGTTATGGTTGTTATCCATAAAGCGCTCTCACCAGTCTTTGGTGAGGCAAGCGGTGTAACATGGTCGCTATCGATCGTCGGTCTAGTTATTTTGATTCGAACCCTTCTTATCCCACTCTTTGTAAAACAAATTAAGTCTCAGCGCGCACTTACCGCTTTATCGCCAGAGATGAAGAAGATCCAACAAAAATACAAAGATGATCGCCAGAAGCAATCAGAAGAGCTAATGAAGCTTTACAAGGAACATAAAACAAACCCGATGGCTTCTTGTTTTCCAATTTTGGCGCAAGCGCCGATTTTCTTTGCACTCTTCACAGTGCTTAATGGAATCGGAAAGAATCCACCACAAGCGCGCGGAACCCTAACTACTGAACTTGCAGCACAAGCAGCAAAAGCAGAATTCTTTGGTGCGCCGATTTCGCAAACATTCCTCGGTTCGTCCAACACGACAGTAAAAATCGTCACAGTACTTTTGATTGCGTTGATGTCCGCCACAACATTCACAACACAGCGTCAATTAATGGTTAAAGGAATGCCAAAACTTGATGCATCAAACAATATGATGTTGCAACAACAAAAAATCATGTTGTACTTGTTCCCAGTAATTTTTGCTGTTTCTGGCGTTAACTTTCCAATTGGAGTTTTGATTTACTGGTCGACCACAAACTTGTGGACGTGGGGCCAGCAGTTCTATGTCATCAAAAGAAACCCCACCCCCGGCTCTCCAGCCTGGGAGGAGCTCCAAGCCAAAAAGGCGAAAAAGTCAGGCACAACCCCAGAAAACCCAGAACAAGGTGGATCGGTTGCTACTGAGGAGCCAAAACCCACCGGCCAGCGTGAGCAACCAAAGAAGAAGAAAAAGAAGCGCAAATAGGTTTAAATGCCTCAAATCGGGGCAATTAGTACAGGAGATGAGATGACTGAAGAGAAAACCGCAGTTCAGCGCCTTGAAGAAGAAGGCGATATCGCTGCCGATTATTTGGAAGGGCTACTGGATATCGCCGATCTTGATGGCGATATCGAAATCAGCGTCGAGAACGATCGCGCCTCGCTCGTGGTTGAAGGCGGCGACCTAGGCCACCTCGTTGGCCGCGATGGCGAGGTCTTGGATGCAATACAAGAGCTCACTCGCCTCGCTGTTCAAACCTCAACCGGCGAACGTTCACGCCTCATGCTCGACATTGATGGCTACCGCCAGGATAAGAAGAGCGCCTTGGCGAAGTTGGCCGAGGAGACCGCAGAAGAGGTTAAATCAAGCGGCAAGCCGATCAAACTCACCCCCATGAATGCTTTTGAGCGGAAGATCATCCATGACACCATTCAAAAGATCGGTCTCACCAGTGAATCTGAGGGAGAAGACCCTGATCGCTGTGTTGTGGTGATGCCAGCCTGACCGTTTCACGTGAAACGAGCGCTGCGCTCTACTTCCCAGAGAAGCAGCGCGAGGCCTTGGCTTTCGCCGACCTTTTAGCCACAACCGCGATTGAACGCGGTCTTATTGGCCCCAAAGAAGGGGAGCGGATCTGGGATCGCCATATTGAAAATTGCATCCCCATCACAACCCTTCTTCCCAACGAGGGAGCGAGCGTTGCAGATATTGGCTCCGGAGCGGGCCTACCTGGAATTGTTATCGCACTCGCCCGCCCCAAGCTCCGGGTGACCTTGGTTGAACCCCTCCAGCGCAGGGTCGAGTTTCTCCATGAGGTTATTGACTCCTTGGGACTTCCCAATATTGACGTCATCCGCGCCAAATCCGAGTCGATCAAAGGCGCCTACACCTATGTTGTGGCTCGCGCGGTAGCCCCACTTCCTCGGTTGATGGACACCACCTGGCACCTTGTGAAGCCTGGAGGATCCCTCCTTGCAATCAAAGGGGTTTCCGTCGAGCATGAAATTGCCGGCTTAACCCTTCCCAAAGGCGCAACTCTGCAGCTCAAAGAAATAAATCTCGATGACTTGCCGCCTGCACGCGTGGTTGCCATAAGCAAGGCTGGTTAACTATCCCGCGTGAGTGATTCACGTGAAACACATACAACGCCCCGTCGCATTGTCGGCACCAAGCGTTTCCGTGAAGCGATGCCCCAACCCATCTCGACCCGAATCTTCACTGTAGCCAATCAGAAGGGCGGGGTAGGCAAGACCACCTCAGCCGTCAATATCGGGGCGGCCCTAGCTATGGGGGGTCTGCGCACCCTCATCATCGACCTCGACCCCCAGGGCAATGCCAGCACCGCTTTTGGAATCTCACGCGATGAAGTCAATGGAATGTATGAAGTCATCACAGAAGATCTACCAATATCTGATGCAGCGCTCAAGGTTCCTGGCTATCCGCATTTAGAAATCATTCCTGCAACACAATCGCTAGCAAATGCGGAAGTCGAATTAGTTCCTATGGTTGCGCGCGAATTACGATTAAAGAAAGCGCTAACAACTTACTTGAATGAATGCGCACAACGCGGTGAACGTTTTGATTATGTAATTATTGATTGTCCACCAAGTTTAGGTTTACTTACCATCAACGCACTTGTTGCTGCAGATGAGCTACTTATTCCAATTCAATGTGAATATTATTCTTTAGAAGGTCTCACACTCTTACTTCATACTGTTTCTTTGATTCAAGAACATCTCAATCAAAACATCAAACTTTCCACAATTGTTTTAACAATGTTTGATGGTCGCACACGTCTTGCAAATGATGTTGCAGATGAAGTTCGAAAACATTACCCAGAACAACTTATCGATATTCCAATCCCACGCGCTGTTCGAGTTTCTGAAGCGCCGTCATATGGACAAACAGTTATGACTTATGACCCTACATCTAATGG
>JBJTHB010000011.1:0-26501 GCA_046094245.1 Actinomycetota bacterium | reverse complement strand
ATTTCGCGCTCGCGACACAAGCGCCTCCCATTGTCTCGGAAGAGTCGTGAACTCCGCCAATTGATTTTGTTTTCCCGTTCCGTGATAGTCGCTGGAACCAGTGATAATCAACTCCTTATCGTTTGCCAAGCGCAAAAGTTGTGCTTTCTCATCCTCCGAGTGATCCCTGTGATGCACCTCGATCCCATCGAGACCCGCCGAAATCAATTCATCTAGTAATTCGATTCGGATCGTCCTTCCGCGCTGTGATGCCAAGGGATGGGCAATGACCGCCACTCCTCCAGCTTCTTTAATTAATTGAATTGCAGTCGTAGGTGAAGGCGAATAATGATTTATATAGAACTTCGATTTGTTGTGAAGAAGCGCTGCAAAAGCTTCATCACGGGAGGAAACATGTCCGCGAGCGACGAGAGCATCAGCAAGATGTGGACGCCCTAATGTGGCATCGCCGGTGCGTTGGGCATGAACATCTTCAATCGTAATCTCAATACCTGCTTCATTGAGTCTGGCGATGATTCGCTCCATGCGCGAAAGTCGGTTTTCGCGTGTCAGTTCAAGAACTTCAAATAAAGGTTTGTGTTCTGGATCAAAGAAATACCCCAACATATGGATGCTGATTCCATCAGAATCTTGGCAGGAGATTTCAGCTCCATGGACAAGTTGAAGCGACGATTGAGATGGGTGGTTTAGTAACGCATTCGATGCTTCATCCCAGCCTCGAGTCGAATCGTGATCAGTTAAAGCAATTACATCGAGACCTCGTTTGATGGCTTTATCGATGAGTTCGCTCGGTGTATCCGTCCCATCACTTGCACGCGAGTGCGTATGGAGATCAATCAACATATGCGCAAGGTTATCGTTTAACCGCATTCTTGCTCCGAAGCACAAAAATCGCACAGCCAGCGAGCAGAAGCAACAAACCTGGGATCGTGCCTGCTGGTGGAAGCTGACCCAACCACCAATAAGCCAAGATTGCGCTGACCGGAACTTCGAAGAAGACGATAAGCGAGACGATTGCTGGTGAAACTCGCTTTAATGCGAGATTGAACATCGTATGTCCAAGTATCTGCGCTCCCGCGATAAGGGCAAGAAGTAACCACCACTCTCTCGCGCTGAAATTCCATACTTGGGTTTTGGTTACCAAGGCAATTGGAAGTGCAGTAATTGCACAGACAAAATAACAAGTAGAGGTGTAAGTAGCGGTGGAGATTGTCTTCTGCGCTTGAGAACCAAGCATCACATAGAGAGCAGCCAGTGCGGCACACGCGATTGCTGCGAGATCACCGAGGAATGCTCGCTTAGAAACTTGAAAATCTACTCCAGTGATAATCAATACTCCGATAAAACTGATGATCATCCCAATCCATGCTTGCTTTGGAATGTGTCCACCTAGGCGTCTAACAAAATAGGCTGCAAAGATTGGTTGGAGCGCCGTCAGAGCAGTGCCAGCAGCTACTGTCGTGTATCGCATGGCGATGAAGAAACCGATGAAATGAAAAGCAAGTGCAACTCCAGCGAATGCCGCCCATTTCATTCCCTCACGAGATTCTCTCTTGAGCCACTCGCGGGTACGTAAGCCAACAATGAACATGAAAGCTGCACCACCAAGATTCCGCCAAAAAACCAAGGCAAGAATCGGCATTGTGCTCAATGCAATGACAGGACCGGAGGTACCAATTCCAATGATGCCTAGAAGTAATAAAGGAATATCGCGTCCTCGTGGCATCTGAGTATGGTCTTGATCCCGCATGGAATAAACCTACTATCCGAGGGGCTTCACTCTTCCGATAACCTTCTCCTATGGAGGTACCTGATGCGCACAGAACAATTAACTCGGATATTTCTGGCCAAACTTGCTGGTACCCCCGTATTTGATCCCAACGGAGACCGCGTAGGCAAAGTTCGCGACGCAATCGCATCAATACGACAAGATTCATCAGCGCCACGCATTCTTGGATTTATCGTTGAGGTTCCACAGCGCCGAAAAATCTTCATTCCCATAACTCGTGTCACTTCCATAGATGATGGCGGAGTATTTATTACTGGAGCGTTGAATATCCGTCGTTACCAACAACGCCATGGTGAAGTTCAATTACTCGCGGAATTACTTGATCACTCAACCCGTCTTCATGAAAGTGGCGAAGCAGTCGTTATTGAAGATATTGGAATGGAACTTTCCGAGACTAAGGATTGGTTTGCTCGTCACATCCATGTTCTCAAGAAAGCAAAAGGGTTTCGTCGTGGCACGAGTGTGACTGTGGGTTGGAGCGATGTAGAGATTGATACGCCTATTCACGGCATCAACTTCTCTAGCACGCAAGAAGACATCAACACACTACCTGCACAAGATGTGGCTGCTGCACTTCATGATCTTGACGTAAATCGCCAGACTGAGATTGCTCGCACAATGGACGATGAAAAATTAGCAGATGTCTTAGAGGAAATGGACGATGCTGATCGCGTTGCACTTGTTACTCAATTAGAAGGAGAACTAGTCGCAGATGTCTTAAGTGAAATGGCGCCGGATGACGCAGCGGATGTCCTACGTGAAGTCGGCACGGAGAAAGCTGAGTCGCTACTAAGCCTGATGGAAGATGATGAGGCGCAAGATGTGCGTCGACTTATGGAATATGAGGATTTCTCTGCTGGCGGAATGATGACGACAGATCCTGTCATCCTTGCAACAAGCTCTACGGTTGCAGAAGCTCTTGCTGCCGTACGTCAGAAAGATCTAGCACCCGCTCTTGCTGCACAAGTATTCGTCTGCCGAGCACCACTCGAAACCCCAACAGGTCGACTAGTGGGAGTTGTACACGTCCAGCGATTGCTACGCGAACCACCTGCATTGAGTCTTGGAATCGTCGCCGATAAGGAGACGAATGCCATCGCACCAGATACTTCACTTAACGACGTTGTAAAGCATCTTGCAAACTACAACTTGATCGCTGCTCCCGTTGTTGATGAAAATGAGCGACTAATCGGTGCAGTCACGGTTGATGATGTTCTTGATCATTTACTACCCGCTAACTGGCGCAGCACAGATCGAGAGGTGTAGTTATGGCAAAGATCTCGAGATTAGAAACTCCGCGCGAGTCACGTCGCGCAATTCGTCCTGTTTATGACGCTGAAACTTTTGGCCGACTTTCGGAGCGATTCGCACGATTCATCGGTACAGCGAAATTTCTCGTGTATATGACAATCTTCGTTATTTCATGGGTGTTGTGGAATGCGTTAGGACCTTCGGATCTTCGTTTCGATGAATATCCGTTTATCTTCTTGACGCTGCTGTTGTCTTTACAAGCTTCTTATGCGGCTCCCCTGATTCTGTTGGCGCAAAATCGTCAGGCTGATCGTGATCGGGTTACTTCCCAAGAAGATCGTGCGCGTGATGAACGAAATCTTGCGGTGACGGAATTCATGGTTCGTGAGATTGCTGCGATGCGTAAAGAACTCGTGCATGAAATCAAAGAGATTCTCGACGAACGATTAGGTAGTGACTCCAAGCCTGACGCCAAGTAACGATTTCTTGCGTGGTGCTAGTTGATCGACAATACTGAAGAATTCTTGGGCGGTTTGCGAATCGGGTTTCTCCCACACGATTGGGGCTCCAGAATCGCCACCTTGGCGCAATTCGATATCGAACGGAATCTTCCCCACTAAAGGAACATCGCTACCAACTAAAACGCTGAGTCGTCGCGCAGTTTCTTCGCCACCGCCAGTGCCGAAAAGCGCGACTTCCTTATTAGAAGTTTCATCGATGAACGCTGACATGTTCTCTACAACTCCGATGATGTGTTGTTTGAGTTGGTGCGCGATTCGACCAGCACGTTCAGCAACTTCAGCTGCCGCAATCTGTGGCGTTGTGACAACGATGATTTCGGAAGCAGGTATGAGTTGGCCCAGTGATATGGCTATGTCGCCCGTTCCAGGAGGTAAATCCAAGAGAAGAAAATCTAAATCTCCCCAGTAAGCGTCACTGAGAAGTTGCTCTAGGACTCGATGAAGTAACGGTCCGCGATACGCAACAGGATCTGCTCTATCAGGTTTGAACATCTCAATTGAGACAACCTTGATTCCCCTCACTTCAACTGGGATAAAGGTTTGATCAATCGCGGTCGGTCGTTGACCCTCAATTCCAAAGAGCCGCGGAATGGAATGTCCGTACACGTCTGCATCAAGTACGCCTACTTTGAATCCCCGCGCACTCAGGGCTGCAGCAAGATTGACGGTGACCGAAGACTTTCCAACGCCACCTTTTCCCGAAGAGATTCCCCAGACACGTGTTAAGGAATCTGCTTGAGCAAAAGGTATGAATTTCTCACGTCCACCACGCAAGAGCTTCTTCACGTTATCGCGTTGACTTTCGTTCATAACGCCGAATTCAATTTCCACGCTTGAGACGTGTGGAACTTTTGTTACCGCTTCAGTGATGTCCTTTTGAAGTCGATCTCTCATCGGGCAGCCAGAGATTGTCAGTAGTATCTTGAGTTTTGCCGTTCCTTCAGCAAAAAGAACTTCTTCTACCATTCCCAAATCAGGCAAAGGTCGATGAAGTTCTGGATCAGAAACAGTTGCTAAGGCTTCAGAAATAAGAGAAAGCGTCTCGTTACTCATAGTAGATCTGGGTCGATCTTGGCAACATCTTTGATATCACGAGATTGTTTCTTTACTTCCTTCACGACCGGAGTGACATCATCCATCGCATTTCCAAGGACTTTCTTTGCCAGATTTTTTGGCGTCAGGTCGGTGACATCTAGATCCTCAAAACCAGGACCGAGATTTTCTTTCAACTCCCGTGATGCATATGTTGTGAAGTTACGAACTTTGTGGAGGAAACGAGCAAAGTCTTTTGCGGCGTTCGGTAATTTGTCGGGGCCTACGAGAAAAAGACCGAGCACAACAAGTCCCAAGAACTCGCCCATTCCAATCCCGAACATAGCCTTATCCTAGTTTTCTTCTTCGCGATAGCGAAACTAGATCTTGATTGCGACCAAGACACCGTCGCCCATAGGCAAGAGCATTGGTAGCCAATGATCCTGAGATTCCTTAATTACTTTGATGACTTCTCGATATCCCACGCTCTCTGGGTCGCGTTGAGTGGGATCAGCAACTTTTCCACTCAGCAGTGCGCGATCAATAATCAATACACCGCCTGGTCGAAGTGAGCGATGAGCATGTTCAACGCTCTCAAGTAAATCAGCGTTTCGACGCATAATGAACATGTCATAAAGACTGTCAGCTAACTTGCCGACGATTTCCCGACTATTGCCAGTAATCAATCGATAGCGCGAAGCGCTCACTCCTGCTTCATCAAAGGCTTGTTTCGCCAGCTTTGCATTTTCAACTTCATCGTCGATTGAAGTAAGAAGGCCTTTGGAGGAAAGTGCCTGAAAAATCCAAAGTCCGCTGACGCCTGCACCTGTGCCAATTTCGACGATGGAATTTGCTCCGATGAGATGTGTTAAATATCGAAGCAAGGAACCTACGACAGGTGTGGTGTCGTAGGTGCCGATTTCCACTCCACGTTGACGAGCACGCTGCATGATCTCAGTTTCGGGTACAAAAGAATTTGCGAAAGCGCGCATATCTCCACGGTCAGCAAAGATCCGATCGCGCGCAGGTTTGTCAGATGCCCCTCGGTCGCCGCTACCAGGAATCACAGGGATGCGATCCATTCAGTCAGCAATCGAACTCCATATCCAGTTCCACCTTTGACATTCTCGCCTGCATCCACTTCGGAACGCGCGGGGCCGGCGATATCGAGATGGGCCCACTTTCGTTTTCCGACAAATTTCTCAAGAAAGAGGGCTGCGGTGACCGAACCACCTTGAAACGCATATTTATCTGCGGTGTGGTTGTAGTCAGCAACGTCGCTAGCAAGTGCAATCTGATAATCATCAATAAGTGGCATGTGCCAGATTCGATCGCCGGTGAAATCACTAAGCTGCGAGAGGCGATCTGCAAGTTTCTTGTCACGGGTGTACATCGCTCCGAAATAACGGCTCAATCCCAGAGTCGCAGCACCAGTAAGAGTTGCCACATCGATGAGGTAGTCAGGATCAAGATGTTTATCAGCATAAGCCAGGCCATCGGCAAGAACTAAACGTCCTTCGGCATCGGTGTTGATAACTTCCACAGTAGTTCCGCCATAGTGCGTGATGACATCTGATGGTCTTTGAGAAGTTCCCGAAAGCGCATTTTCTGCCAACATCAACAGCGAGGTCACTCGAACTTTCAGACCTAATTCTGCTGCGGCAACTGCGACCATCAAGACTGCTGCTGCGCCAGACATATCGCTCTTCATCGCGGTCATGGTGTCGTATGGTCGCTTGAGCGATACGCCACCAGTATCAAACGTGATTCCTTTTCCAACCAGAACAACATGCGGAAGACGTCGTGAACTACGAGGCTTATAGGAAACTTCAACAAAACGTGGTGGATTTTTCTTGCTTGAGTTACCTACAGCGCGAAGTCCGCCAAAATCTTTCAACTCTTTTCCACTACGCACCTTTACTGTCAGCGCTGAATTTTTCGCAAGTTTCTTAGCCTGAGTCGCCATCCACTCCGGAGATTTGATGTTGGAAGGAGTATGTATGAGATCGCGAGCTTTCCATGTCGCTTCGAGCAGAATCGAGGATCTCTCGGCCACATCTGCAAAGTCACCGACAATTGTGAAGGCTGGGGTTTCGGGCATAGCGCTCGTTTTTTGACTCCAGGAGTAGGTCGCAAGTCCAGCAGCAATGAGATGGATCTGCGCCTCTTTCTCGGTTCTTGCTATGAAAGAGAGTGCGCGTGCTTGCGTAGCGCGAGCCTTACGTCCAAGGGCAACTCCCGCTTTTCGAATGTCGCTATCAGAGCGTGACCCAATTCCTACCAATAAGATATGGATGAGTTCACTTTTTGTAGCAATGGGAATATCGATAACTTCTCCAGCTTTTGCTGTGATTGAAGCCCCGTGTTTACGAATCTCGTCGGGGAAAGAGATTTCAAAAATCTTCTCAAAGCTCTTGATCAAACGAAGTGGTAAATCAAGGACAACTTCGGGTTTCTCTTGATTAGTTTGTGCAACGATAGGCAATGCGAAATATGAATAATTCTTGAGAAACTTCTCCGAGAGTTCACTCGGACTCGCTATCGATCCGAGTTTCGGAACCGACCGATTCACTTCTTCAGCAGGGAGATGGATGCGTTAAGGACGTCAGCGAGGTTGCGGGCTTCTTCTTGATTGAGTTCTACGACCAGGCGCCCGCCACCTTCAAGGGGAATGCGCATGACGAGACTTCGAGCTTCCTTCGTCACTTCCATTGGTCCATCGCCAGTGCGGGGTTTCATGGCTGCCATTTGTTCGCCCTCTTTCCAGTGGTACGGGAGGCGAATTATCTCTTATCTAGCTACCCAAGGGGAAATTGAAAGCTGCGCTCATGCGAGCGCGACCAGACGCGAGTACGGCGGTTATTGCACGCTCAGGTACCCCCAACTTCGTCGCAATTTCTGCAGTTGAAACGCGCTTCACGAAGTACAGGGTCAAGACAACCCTTTCTTCCTCTGGGAGCGTCGCCAAAAACTCGTGCAGAGTCAGACTCTTCTCTTCGGTCACATAGGCAAGGTTACTGTGTGTTGTGTTATCCAGCGTTGACAGAACGGGCAAATTTGCGCAACGAGAAATACACCGCGATTAATACGCCAGGTTTTATCAGCGCAAGTAGAAGTGCTGGCGCATTTATCTTCTCGTACCAGTCAAAGCGTGTCGTGGTTGTATTAACAGCAGTCAGGCGGAATTCACCAATACCTTTAATCAACTTTCCATAATGATCGACAGCACACAATGAAGGTGGATCCCAGCTCGTCACTCTCATCTCATCCCACACGCCAACTTTGCCGATTCCAGTGAATGCGCGAATCTCAGTTCCTACTCCAGATTCACCACCATCATCGACAGTTGACGTTACATGAGTGAGCGCCATCCATTCTCCTTGTGACTTCCAATCAACCAGCGCTTTCCAAACTTCATGCTGCGGCGCATTAACAGTGACACTTACCTTGAATTCGTCGATTGTCATGATTCTTTGTCGTCTTATTTCTGAGTCACGTGCGCTAGAGCTTCATCGATTGATGAGCACCATGCAACAAGCTCGTGCTGACCAGGTTTCATGAAATTCTTTTCAGTGAGGTCATCAAGAGCAATCCGAAGTGTTGAGTACACGCTATGTGGATCCAGTACTGCAATTGGTTTTGCATGAAATCCCAAGTAGCGTCCAACCCAAATCTCGAATAATTCCTCCAACGTTCCTATGCCGCCAGGCAAAGCGATGAAACAGTCTGCTACTTGCTCAATCATTCCTTTTCGAGCGCGCATATCTGCCACGACATGGAGTTCTGTTGAGTCATGGTCGATGAATTCGATGTTCATCAATCGTTCAGGGATAACGCCAATCGTCTTTCCACCATGGTGTCGCGCACCCTTGGCCACTTCGCCCATCACGGAAATCGCTCCGCCGCCCCACACAAGTTCGTGGCCCTCTGTGGCGATCCGAGCACCGAGATCAAAACCCAATGCAAGATTCTCTGGAGCAACAGCCATTGAGGAGGCGCAATACACCGCAATCTTCACGAGCCCACTCTAAGCGTTGAGCTGCGAACGTGAGACACCATCAATTCATCTTCGCCTATCAACGTCACTTGGTAGGTTAGTCCCATGAACGCATATGGTTATGGAATCGCAACCATAACGAGCGATGGAGTGGTTCTCGATACATTTTTTCACCAACTTGGGCTTGGTAATCTGAAAGATCATGCCCAGCCTGACTTATCGCGTTTCGAAGGAGAAGATTCGTTCCGTAGAGTGGTGAAGAAGTCTGTGGCACTCGAGATTGATATCTCTAAGCCGCCCGTAGATGTTTCTGATGCGTACCTTAGGCTCCATCTGCTTTCGCACCGAATGATCAAGCCACATGGTTTATCGCTGGATGGAATCTTCGGAGTTCTCAACAACGTGGTGTGGACTTCTCACGGACCTTGTTCAGTCACAAATTTTGCAGAAGTGCTCCTCGAGCTGCGCGCTACATATGGACATGTCACCGTTTTTGGCGTCGATAAGTTTCCGCGCATGGTTGATTACGTGGTCCCCGAAGGAGTTCGTATCGCAGATGCAGATCGAGTCCGTTTAGGCGCGCATTTATCTGCGGGCACGACAGTTATGCACGAAGGATTTGTGAATTTCAATGCCGGAACATTAGGCGCTTCAATGGTGGAAGGACGCATCTCGGCCGGCGTTGTTGTTGGCGATGGATCCGATATAGGTGGCGGCGCTTCAATTATGGGAACGTTGAGCGGCGGAGGCAAAGAAGTGATCTCAATCGGCAAGAAGACTTTGCTGGGCGCAAACTCTGGGCTTGGAATCTCACTCGGCGACGACTGCATCCTTGAAGCCGGTGTTTATCTCACAGCTGGATCCAAGGTCCAACTGCCAGATGGAAAGATAATCAAAGCGCGTGAACTATCTGGAGCCAACGGAATTTTGATTCGACGTAATTCACAAACAGGTGCGATTGAAGCTCTTCCTAAGACTGGAAGATGGGGTGGCCTGAACTCCGCCTTACATAAGAATTAGCAAACTTACGATTTATTCGTAACAGAACTTCTTGGCATATCTACGGGTGTTATCACAGATTACCCGTTCACGAATCAGTTGAAGATCAACAGGATCCTTAATCCATGTCGAGGGAAGTTTTGTCCGCGAACGGAACAACTCACCTGTAAGAGTTGCAACTTTTCCATCTGTCGATGCGGCGGTAATCGACATGACACTTCCGGTCTTCGAACGTGCGTCGATTCGATACGTGAGCACATCTGGTAACCCAAATGCTATTGCGAGATCTTTCTGCACGACTACTCGTTCCCAATATGCAAAACGAGGATTGATTGTCGTATCTAAACTCCAGGGGTCTGGTACGCCCTGGAGATAAGCAATCGAAGATCCCCAGACATCTTTTACATTTTGGGTGGCTCCGCCCGTAGATGACGAATAGAAAGCGCTGATGGGTTTGCCGTCAATCGTTATAGTTAAAGCAGAGTTCTCATCCACGAACGTGCGATTGACCGCCTCTTTCCACTTGATTCCATAGATCTTTTCAATCTCTTTCGAATATCCCACAAAGTTCTGATCGATTGTGGAGCTATAGATATTGCAATCACATTCGGCTCGTACTCGCCCCATCTTTGTTAGAGCATATGTTCGCGCAGCAATTGCTTGTGCTTCCAGAGCTGCTGCGGGCCATGATGACGGAACTTCACCGATTCCCCAGAGATATTCATCATGAAGCCTTAGGGTCGTAGTTACTGAGAGAGAACTTGTGACCGCATTCGAATTAGATTTGATGGTGATTTGCCCATACTTATATTGATTGACCGCAGTCTTATTCGTAACCTCAATCGTTGTGGTTGGAATATCCCATCGCACAGTCCATGTCTGATTTCCCGGTATCGCAGCAAATTTGGCGGTTGGCGAAGAGAGTTGAGGAACGACCAGTCCGGCAAAATTAGTAAAGAGCGCAGTCGTATCGCCTTTATAAATTCCAAATGGTTCAGGATTCTCACCCAAGGCAATATCGCCCCGGAACAAGCGAATCTCTCCGACCCCGCCGACTGCTTTCATCGAGATCGAAGAGATGAGGTTTGCAATATTCACTCGGATCAATTGATTATCAGGAAAGGGCGTTACTGATGCTCCTGGGTAGTAATACGTGAGAATCTCCACTGCTGACTTACCTTCGAGAGCTTGGCCGCGCGCTCCAATCTGACTCATACCTACACCGTGACCATATCCCGAACCAAAGAATCGGAATTCTGTGGGCGCTACTGATTGCAGGGCCGGTTCAGCAGAACTTTGTGGGATTAAGATTGAGGTGCAGAGCAACGTCGCGATTGCAAGTAACGCACTTCTCTTCATATTTCGTAGGGTACCGCAGCGCCTTAGTTTCTTAATGTTTATGAGCGCGGAACTAATGCGCGAGGTGATGAAATGAAACCGAATCCCCAGGAAAAATGCATGATTATCAGAACTATTGGAAGTCGAACTCTCTCGCTCCAATTTTTTCCAATGATCATGGATGATAAAAATATAGCCGCCAGATATCCGACGGCGGGAATTGCGAAGAATGGATGGACCACGAAACCAATGGCGACAGAAAGCGATGTAATTATGAGATTTACCGGCGGCGCCAAGTAGCGAAAGTTGATGGTCCCAGAGTGACGCCGGGACACGACTCTTCGCCAACGACCGTACTCAAAATATTGCCGCGCGAGAGCGCGAGCTGTGGAACGTGGTCGATATGTGACCTTCAGTTCTGGGTTAAACCAGACTGAGCCCCCATTGCGTCGTAGCCGATAATTCATCTCCCAATCTTGTGCGCGAATGAAATGTGAGTCATAACCACCGATTTGCTCCATCGCACTGCGTCGGAAAACGCCCAGATAAACAGTGTCGGTTGGACCGGCTTTTCCGCCAGTATGAAATCGTGATGCACCAACTCCAATTGGTGAACGCATCGCTCTTGCAACCGCGGATTGAAAAGGAGTAACGCCTTCTGCCGCCATGATTCCACCTACGTTTACGGCACCTGTTTCATGGAGCGTTGCAACGGCTGTGCGTATGTACTGTGAATCAATCTCAGAGTGTCCATCGATGCGGACGACTATCTCGTTCTTTGAGTTGTGTAACGCCGCATTAAGTCCATCCGGCGTCTTTCCAGATGGATTATCAATCACATGTATGCGCGAATCCTCATTTGCTAGTTGATCTGCGATTGCTCGAGTCGTATCTCGCGAGGGCCCCACTGCAATGACAATCTCGAGTTCACCTTCATAGTCAGAGTTGAGAGCTGCCTGAATTGCTGCACGAAGATGCACTTCTTCGTTAATCACGGTGAGGATGATTGAAACTGCTGGAGCGCTCCCAGGCATAGACTGAGCGTGGGATGTATCACCGCTTAATTCTGGGCTCGTCATAACCTCCAAACCGTATCGCCCATTTACGCTTCTCTCTGTGAAATCACCACGGGCAATTCGAATCTTCACGATTCTCTCCATATCTATTGTGGCGATTTCAGCTATTTCCTGGGCAGGCTTAGGGCGGATCACGGCTGCTATTCCGAAAATTGATGCATTCAACGGCCTTGATAATCGCCCAAAGCGGGAATCTTCTGCAGTCAATTATCTTGTTGTCGGCTCTGATACTCGTGAAGGTTTATCACGTGCGGAAATAAAACGATTAAAGGTTGGTGGAACCGAAGTCGCCGCAGGCAAGAGATCTGACACCATGTTGCTAATTCATATTTCGAAGAAGCGGGATAAGGCAGCAATCATCTCGATTCCACGTGATTCTTATGCTCTCATTCCAGAACATACAAATTCTCAAGGAAAAGTAATTGCTGCTTCTCACTCTAAAATCAACTCTGCCTTTAATTGGGGCGGCGCACCACTGCTTATCGATACTTTTGAACAGATGTCGGGACTTCGAATAGATCACTACATTGAAGTGAACTTCGTAGGTTTTGTGCGAATGGTCGATGCACTTGGCGGAGTGGAGATATGTACGAAGAAAGATATTGACGATCCGAAGAGCCACTTAGTTCTTCCAGCTGGAAGACATATTCTCGACGGAGTCGATTCTTTGAAATATGTTCGGACGCGACAATTTGATGGACTTGGTGATCTTGGGCGAATGAAACGTCAACAAGAGTTTGCCAGTGCAATGTTACGCAAAGCAACGAGCGCTGGAGTATTGCTTAATCCAGTAACTATGCTGGATTTTGTTAATTCCGCCCTCGATAGCGTTGTGACCGATAAAGGGTTGAGTCAAGGCGATCTTCTTACACTTGGAAAACAGTTAAGAAATCTCTCTGCCTCAAGCGTAAGAACGTTGACTATTCCGCTGAAGTATTACAACTACAGCAAGAACGGCGTTAGTGCGGCTGTCTTGTGGGACCCAGTTCTCGCCCCTGAACTCTTTGAGCGGATCAGGAACGATGATGCGCTGCTGGATAAGGTCAAAGCAGATCCATCGGCTTCGCCCTCGATAGTGGATAAATTCAAGACTGGAAGCGCTGCGGATAATCCCTGCAAGCAATAGTAGGCTGAACCAATCATGCTCAAACTTTCGGTGATTGGCACTGGTTATCTCGGAGCAACACATGCCGCAGCGATGTCGTCTCTCGGTTTCGAAGTTGTAGGACTGGATGTTGATGAAAAGAAAATATCTATGCTCCGCCAAGGAAAAGTGCCTTTCTACGAACCAGATTTGGAAGAGCTTCTACAGCAAGAAGTAAATTCAGGAAGATTGACTTTCACAACCAGCTTCGCCGATGTTGCAGATTGTGATGTGCATTTTGTCTGTGTAGGTACGCCGCAAAAAGAAGGAAGTCTTGCTGCTGACCTGACATTTGTAGATACCTCGGTTCTCTCATTAGCACCCCACGCAAAAGCTGGGTCAATCATTGTCGGAAAATCGACAGTTCCTGTTGGTACAGCAGCTCGTCTTGCTGATTTACTCAAGGAGAAAAATTCCAATGTCGAGCTAGCTTGGAACCCAGAGTTCCTGCGCGAGGGTTTTGCTGTCGAAGACACTCTTCGTCCAAATCGACTTGTTGTTGGCGTAACCTCAGATCGCGCTGAGGAAGTCTTAAAGGAAGCCTACGCTCCTCTTATCGCAAATAATGTGCCGTGGATTCGCACAGATCTTGCGACTGCAGAACTAGTTAAAGTTGCAGCAAACTCATTCCTAGCCACAAAGATCTCCTTCATTAATGCGATGGCGGAAATCTGCGAAGTCGCGGGAGGAGATGTGACGATGCTGGCAAAAGCAATTGGTTATGACCCTCGCATTGGTTCACGATTCCTCCAGGCTGGCATTGGTTTTGGTGGTGGATGTTTACCAAAAGACATTCGAGCATTCATGGCGCGTTCAGAAGAACTGGGAGCCCAACAATCGTTGGAATTCTTACGTGAAATTGATTCCATCAATCAACGAGCACGCCAACGCATGATTGATCTAGTGCGAGCCGATATTGGACAGGATTTGAAGGGAAAGAAGATTGCCGTCCTGGGGGCAGCTTTCAAACCAGACAGTGATGATGTTCGGGATTCTCCTGCGCTAGATATTGCCTTTCAACTTCACGAGGCCGGAGCTGACGTTTGGGTACACGATCCCAAAGCAATTGAACCAGCACGGAAGAGATTCCCAACTCTCACTTTTGTCGGTGAAATCGACGCGTGTATCGAAGGTTCTGATGTCATTCTTCATCTAACCGAATGGAAGATCTATCGAGAGATTGATCCGTTGCATGCACGTACAAAAGTGAAGCATCCAATCATCATTGATGGTCGAAATACTCTCGATCGTGAACTTTGGAGAAAAGCTGGATGGAAATTTAGAGCACTTGGACGTAGCTAGACGTGAAACCTGCGATTGTTCTTGCTTCAGCATCTCCGTCTCGACACAGACTTCTCACAAGTGCGGGGATAACTCCAAATGTTGTCGTAAGCGGTGTCGATGAGGAAGATTCTGCTTATTCGCAACTTTCACCACGCGAGTTAGTTATAGCGCTTGCAATAGTCAAAGCACACACAGTAAAAGAGAAGATTGATTACCCAGCCATCATTATTGGATGTGATTCGACTTTTGAATTCGAGGGAGAATCTATGGGTAAGCCCATAACCGCAGAAAATGCGATTGCGCGTGCTAAGAAATTAAGTGGTAAGTCTGGTCTCCTTCACACAGGACATTGCTTTATTGATACCGATCGAGGAATTGAGATTAGTGATGTAGTTTCAACTCAAGTCCATTTCACAAAGATGAGTGATGAAGAAATCGAGGGCTATGTTGCAACAGGAGAGCCACTCAATGTTGCAGGTGGCTTCACACTTGATGGGTTAAGCGCTCCCCTTATCGCAGGAATCGAAGGTGATCCTTCCAATGTCATTGGTTTATCCCTCCCACTTCTTCGAAATGCGATGAATTCATTGGGATACAGATGGTTTGAGTTAATCTCATGACTTTATATGCAGCCTACGGATCGAATCTCGATCCCAGGCAGATGCTTTTGCGCGCCCCACATTCACCTCATCGTGGAACTGGATGGTTGCGCGGTTGGCGTCTGACCTTTGGTGGTGAGGAGATTGGGTGGGAAGGTGCCGTTGCGACCCTTGCGGAAGATGAACTTCACAGTGTTTTTGTCTCTATTTACGACCTCACACCCGCTGATGAAAACGCACTGGACGAATGGGAAGGCGTCACTACTGATCTTTACCGCAAGATTCGCGTAAGAGTGGAAACTCTCGATGAGTCACCTCTTTGTTATGTTTATGTATTGAATTCATTCGAAGGAGGTCTTCCTTCGAAGCGATATCTCGACATCATGATTAAAGCAGCCCAAGAAGCGGGGGCTCCGGAAGATTACATCTCCTCACTTATCAATCGTCCCACTCGATAGTAGATTGCATTCATGAATACAAAGCTGATCGAAGAAGTCGAACGTTGGATTGCTGAAGATCCAGACCCAACAACACAACAGGAGTTGCGCCGACTTCTCGAACTTCGCGATGAAGAAGTCCTTCGAAGTTGCTTCGCTGGATTTCTTGAATTTGGAACTGCTGGATTGCGTGGTCCAATTGGCCCTGGACCTTCGCGCATGAATCGAGCGGTTGTCACAAAGACCGCCGCAGGAATCGCGCAATACATGAAGAAGAATTCACTTCGTTCCGTTGTTATCGGGCGTGATGCGCGCTACGGTTCTGAAGATTTCACACGCGATACCGCAGAGATAATGCAAGGCGCAGGATTCGATGTTTTTGTACTGCCGCGTCCACTTCCAACGCCAGTCTTAGCATTCGCAGTCCGTGACCTTCATTGCGATGTTGGAATCATGGTTACCGCTAGCCACAATCCCCCACAAGACAATGGCTACAAGGTCTATCTTGGCGGGACAGTCAATGGAGTCCGATACGACGGATCACAGATTATTGCCCCTGCCGATAAGGAGATTTCGCGCGAGATTGCTCATGTTCCACCTTTGCCAACACTGAAACGATCACAAGGATGGAAAGTTCTCGATGAACAGATCATCGATAAGTACATTCGCACCACGGCGGCCTTGGCTGATGCGCCCGCTGACTTATCGGTCGTGTACACAGCCATGCATGGAGTCGGCACCGAAACAATCGAAAAAGTCTTCTCTGCCGCAGGTTTTTCGCCATTGATTCTCGTCGCAGAACAAGCGCAGCCCGACCCAGACTTTCCAACCGTTGCTTTCCCGAATCCGGAGGAACCTGGCGCGATCGATCTCGCGCTCGCTCGAGCGCAAGCCGTGAAGGCAGACCTGGTCATAGCTAACGATCCCGATGCAGATCGATGTGCTGCAGCAATTGCAGATAGTTCTGGTACGTGGCGCATGCTCCGCGGTGATGAAGTGGGTGCGTTATTGGGCGAATACATCACCACCACCAGTAAGAAATCAGGGGTAATAGCAAACTCCATCGTTTCATCATCAATTCTCAAAAAGATTGCTGAATCTCACAACTACCCATTCCAAGAGACGCTCACAGGTTTCAAATGGATTGCCAAGATTCCCAATTTGCTTTTTGGATATGAAGAAGCGCTTGGTTATTGCGTTGATTCACACTCCGTAAACGACAAAGATGGGATAAGCGCAGCTCTTGCTCTCACTCAACTCGCTCTCAACTTGAAAAAACAGAATAAGACCATAGATATTTTCTTAGACGAGATTTGGAACAAATACGGCTATCACGCCACCAAGCAAATTTCAGTGCGTACTTCAAGCGTGGATGACATCACTAAAGTATTGGGACAGATTCGTGCTCACGTACCGAAATCGATAGGTGAATTTTCGGTCATCAAGTTTGATGATCTGGAAAATCCTTCCGATGGTTTACCTCCTACCAATGGCGTGCGCTTCTTCCTCGAAGGCGAGATTCGAGTAATCATTCGCCCCAGCGGTACTGAACCAAAAATCAAGTGTTATATCGAAGTGGTTCGTAAGGGCGAGGTACATACAGCCAAGAAGGAAGCTCATTCGGTGATGGACTCCCTCGATGGCGACCTTCGCAAATTGCTCACCTCGGCTTAGACTCTGCAAATGACAACAATCGATTGGGAAGTCCTCAAGAAATCAGCAATTTCTGCGATGGAGAGGGCATATGCGCCGTATTCCAAATTTCCGGTTGGGGTTGCGGCACAGGTAGATGATGGTCGAATCGTCACCGGATGCAACGTTGAGAATGCAAGTTATGGTTTAGGTCTCTGCGCAGAATGCGGTCTGGTCTCCAGTCTCGTTCTTACTGGACGTTCAATCATCCGAGCTATCTATTGTGTTGATGCTCATGGAAATGCACTTTCACCTTGTGGACGTTGTCGCCAATTGTTGTGGGAGCACAGCACGCCAGATACGCAATTTATGACACCAGATGGACCAGCGCCGCTCTCCTCATTGTTGCCGTGGGCATTCGGTCCAGAAAATCTCTAACAGATTCACTGATTGATGAAGGTATCTGAGATTACGGCTATTCCCAAAGTTCTACTCCATGATCATGTCGATGGTGGCCTTCGCGCACAAACCATCATCGAATTAGCGAGTGAAATTGAATTTGATTTACCTTCATATGAGGCTCATCAGCTTCAGGCATTAATTTACGAAAGTTGTAATGAAGGATCGCTGGAGAAATACCTTAAGAATTTCGATTACACCATTGCTGTCATGCAAAGTCATGACAATCTCGTTCGCGTGGCGAGGGAATGCGTAGAAGACCTTGCACTTGATGGGATTGTCTATGCCGAAGTTCGTGGAGCTCCAGAACTTTTTACCCGAGGTGGGTTGAGTATCGAGCAAGTCATTGAAGCCACATTGATCGGCCTTGAGGAAGGCATGGATAACGTCGCCAAAAACGGCAGAAAGATAACGGTTCGTTTCATCACTTGTGCGATGAGGCATACCAATCTCAGTCTCGATGTTGCCCGGGCTAGCTTGAAATACCGAGATCGCGGCGTTGTGGGCTTTGATATCGCTGGACCAGAGGCTGGATATCCGGCGAAAAACCATAAGGCAGCCTTTGATTTACTTTATGAAGAGGGGTTTCCCTTCACTATCCATGCCGGCGAAGCTGATTCTGTTGATTCGATGATTGACGCTATTCATTACTGTCGGGCTAAGCGAATTGGCCATGGAGTACGGATCATGGATTCCATAGATTTATCGGGCGATTCACCTCGCCTAAATGATTTTGCACAATATGTATTGGATCAACAGATCCATCTAGAGATGGCGCCCACATCTAATCTCCAAACAGGTGCTGCCTCAAGCTACGAGAAACATCCAGCTGGCTTACTCCACTCCCTTGGATTTAATCTCGCTCTCAATACCGACAACCGCCTCATGAGCAACACAACTCTCTCCCGCGAGTATGAGTTGATGAGTGCCGCACATGGTTGGCGTAGCGCAGATATCGCAGAAATGAACACCAGGGCATTGAGCGCAGTATTTGATAAAGGTTATGCTCTGAAGCCATGATTGATTTTACGAATATCGATGTAATTAACAATCCATATCCCCATTTGGCTGAATTGCGTCGAGCAGATAAGCCAATATGGCACCCTGAGTTAAAAGTCTATTTGGCCGCAACACATCGTGACGCTAATGAAGTCTTACGCAACAAGAGTCTGGGTCGTATTTACACCGAACGAATTCCGGAATCCGAATGGCAAGTTTTCAACTGGTTACATTCTGATTCAATCCTTGATAGTGAACCACCGAAGCACACTCGATTGCGCAGTTTGGTACTCAAGGCATTCAATCGAAATCGAATCGAAGGGTTGAGGCCTGCGATTCAGAGAATTACTGCTGATTTATTGGACGGTATCGATCTGAGATCAGGCACTTTTGATCTCATCGCTGATTTTGCCGAGCCGCTCCCTGTAAAAGTCATTGCTCTCTTACTCGGTTTTCCTGCAGAAGACGAGCATTTACTTCGTCCCTGGTCACAGGCCATCGTGAAAATGTATGAGGTCAATCCACCACGTGAGCATCAGGTTGCTGCCCAAAAAGCTGCCCAAGAATTCGCAGATTACGTTCACTCTTTGATGTTGGAACGTAAGAAGAATCCAACTGATGATCTCATCACCGAACTTGCCAGCGTTCATGAGGCTGGCGAGCGACTTTCGACCCATGAATTGATCGCAACCTGTGTGCTCTTGCTTAACGCTGGACATGAGGCAAGTGTCAACGGTTTTGGAAATGGCATGGTTTCACTATTCCAACATCTTGAACAACGAGATCTCCTTTTCAGTAAACCTGATGAATTGGTGGATACAGCAATCGAAGAATTCTTGAGATTCGATTCACCGCTTCAATATTTCGAACGAACCGCCACTTCTGATCTCGAATTAGGTGGAGTCTCAATCAAGAGCGGGCAGAAAATTGTGAGTTTGCTTGGATCTGCCAACCGCGATAGTTCAGTTTTTGGAGATGCTGATGTCTTTGATGTTGCTCGCAAATCCAATCCTCATATCGGATTTGGAGCGGGTATCCATTTCTGTATTGGCGCACCATTAGCAAGGCTGGAGATGTCGGTGTCTCTACCTTCGCTCATCAAGCGTTTTCCAAACCTCACATTAGATGAGACGCCAATACGGCGACCGACATTCTCATTGCGCGGATATGAAAGAGTTACTGTCTCCGCTTAAATTCCGATTGGATGCCAGACCGTCTTGTTCTCCATGAAAGCAAGAACTCTTTGTGGTGATTTCACTTCATCAAATCGATTGATGCGTTTGAGATTATCTGCACCATCTTTTCGCAGCGCATCATAGGATGATGAATCTAATCCTGAACCATCGACTCCATCGATATCCATATGCGACCCAACCCACGGCGCTATTTCGCTTGCTTTTCCTGTCAGAATATTGACTACGCCTCCAGGAACATCGCTCGTTGCAATAACTTCCGACAGGGTGATTGCTGAAAGTGGGTAATCTTCATGAGCAATAGCGACAAGGGTGTTGCCGCCAGCAAGGATTGGAGCGATTGAGTGCACAATCGAAGTAAGCGAACTTTGGTCTGAGATAAAGCACGCTACGACCCCTAGACTTTCTGGAGTTGTGAAGTTATAGAAGGATCCTGAAACAGGATTAGTACCACCATAGACGGACGCAATCTTGTCACACCATCCGGCGTACCAAACCCAGAGATCGATTGCTTCATTCACTTGCTTGAGTGCTTGAACCTTCGATACACCTTCTTGGGCAATTATCTCGGCGATGAATTGATCTTTTCGACCCTCCATTACTTCAGCAACTCGATAGAGAATCTGTGAGCGATTGAATGCAGTAGCGCTCGACCACTTATCCGTGACATTTCGCGCTGCAACAACGGCATCGCGAAGATCTTTCCGTGAAGCAAGCGCTGGATTTGCGAGGAAATTTCCTTTGCTATCGAAGAATTCATAGCTACGACCAGATTCACTTCTTGGGAATTGACCTCCGATAAAGAGTTTGTAGGTTTTCTTCACATCAATTCTCATGACATATCTCCCTTGAGATACGCAGCTAAGCCGTGGCGGCCACCTTCTCTGCCCCATCCCGATTCTTTATAACCACCAAAGGGGCTTGCCGGATCAAACTTATTAAAAGTATTTGCCCAGATAACGCCGGCTTTGAGTTGTTGGGCACTCCAAAGAATGCGCGAACCTTTATCAGTCCAAATTCCAGCAGAGAGCCCATAAGGGGTGTTGTTTGCTTTCTCAATCGCCTCGCTCGGCGTTCGGAATGTAATAACAGAGAGCACCGGACCAAAGATCTCTTCTCGCGCAATTCTGTGTGACTGGGAGACTCCGGTGAAAAATGTCGGCGGGAACCAAAATCCTTTTTCCGGGAGTTGGCAATCTGGTGACCAGCGTTCAGCGCCTTCGATATCTCCCGATTGGGCAAGTTCTTGAATCTTCGTTAACTGGGCTTTCGAATTAATGGCCCCAAGATCTGTGTTCTTATCCAAGGGATCACCAACTCGAATCATCGACATACGGCGCTTTAGTTTCTGCAAAAGTTCATCCTTGATATTTTCCTGAACAAGAAGACGTGAGCCTGCGCAGCAGACATGTCCCTGATTGAAATAGATACCGTTGATGATTCCTTCGACCGTCTCATCGATGGGCGCATCTTCAAAGACGATGTTTGCGCCTTTGCCACCAAGTTCTAGCGTGAGCGCTTTCTTAGTCCCTACAACGCTCTTGGCGATCAACTTTCCTACTTCGGTCGATCCAGTAAATGCAATTTTTTGAATACCTGGATGGTTCACTAACGCAGAACCGGTAGCGCCATCTCCTGTGACAATGTTTACTACGCCATTTGGAAGCTCCGCTTGTTGGCAAACTTCTGCGAATAGCAGCGCAGTTAGTGGTGTTGTTTCAGCCGGTTTTAACACAACGGTATTTCCCGTCGCAAGCGCTGGAGCAATTTTCCACGCCAACATAAGAAGTGGGAAGTTCCAAGGAATGATCTGTCCTACAACGCCATGAGCTTTTGGATTCGCGCCCAGGCCTGCGTGCTCTAATTTATCTGCCCATCCTGCGTGATAGAAGAAATGCGCTGCGGCTAACGGAATATCTGTATCGCGAGTCTCTCGGATTGGCTTTCCATTATCCATAGATTCCAACACGGCAAATTCACGAGCTCGTTCCTGGAGTATTCGGGCGATTCGGAAGAGATACTTTCCGCGATCGGCGCCCGTTAGTTTCGACCAAGTCTTCTTGTAAGCGTTTGTTGCTGCCTTCACCGCACGATCCACATCTGCCGCTGTGCCTTGGGTAACTTTCGCAAGAACATTCTCGTTAGCAGGATTGATCGTTGCGAATCGCTTACCGCCCTTGGACGGCACGAATTTTCCATCAATAAAGAGGTTATAGTCAGATTGAATATTAACGATTGAAGTTGATTCAGGAGCGGGTGCGTATTCGAATTCCATCATCAATCCAATGTCACGTAGTTTCTGCCCGAATATTGACCATGGTGCATTTTCATACGTTGCATCAATAGATCATTAAGTAACGCGCTTGCACCAATCCGGAAAAGTTCAGGTTTGAGCCACTCAGGACCGGCAGTCTCGTTCACAAGAACTAGTTGTTTGATTGCATCCTTGGTTGTTCGTATCCCACCTGCAGGCTTCACGCCAATTTTCTTGCCTGTGAGGTGGAAGTAATCACGAACTGCTTCAAGCATGACAAGGACGACCGGCGTTGTGGCAGCTGGAGTCACCTTGCCAGTGCTGGTCTTGATGAAGTCAGCGCCAGCAGCCATCGCTAAGAATGAGGCTTTGCGTACATTGTCATAGGTGACAAGTTCGCCAGTCTCAAGGATGACTTTGAGATGAGCTCGCTCGCCACAAATCTCCTTAATGCAAACGATTTCAGCGAAGACTTTTGCGAGATTGCCCGAGAGGAATGCGCCTCTATCAATAACCATGTCGATCTCGGTCGCGCCATTGGCAATCGCATCTTCAGTATCGCGCTTCTTCACTTCCAAACTTGCGCGGCCGGATGGGAAAGCCGTAGAGACTGCAGCGACTGGAATCTCTTTTCCACCATTGTTATCGAGATGTTCACGCGCGATTCGAACCATATCGTTATAGACACAAACAGCTCCGACATGAGGAACAGTCGCGTCGAGAGGATCGGGACGGACTGCTTTAGTACAAATTGCTTTGACTTTTCCAGGCGTATCAGCGCCTTCCAAAGTAGTGAGGTCAATCATTGATATTGCTGTATCGATTGCCCAAAGTTTGCTGGTGGTTTTAATGCTGCGAGTTCCAAGCATTGCCGCTCGAGACTCGGCGCCAACCTGATCAACAGGAGAAAGAGTGCGCAAGAAACTCTTGATGGAAGTTTCGGTGCCGTCGATTGCAAGCATGGCCACATCTTATCCAGCATGGAACTAATTGAGAAGTGAGTTAACTCTTCATTCCAGCTACAAGTGGCTCTACGCTAGGAACATGACGCCAATTCCGCTAATTCTAGACTGCGATCCTGGGCACGATGACGCCCTCGCAATGATTCTTGCCGCACACAATCCAGCACTGAAACTTCTTGGGATTACTACTGTCTCTGGAAATGGTGGAATTTCAAAAGTCACTTTGAATGCACGACGAGTCGCAACACTTGCAAAGATTGATGTCCCAATCGCAGAAGGATCGGGTAAGTCAATACTTGGCGCTTTCGAAGAAGCCAGTGACATCCATGGAGAATCAGCTCTTGATGGAGCAGAACTTCCACAACCTGCGATGGAACTTTCAACGATGCACGCAGTTGATCTGATTGCAAAACTCGTCAAAGAGAATTCAGATCCTGTGACACTTGTGGCTACCGGACCATTGACCAACATCGCATTATTTTTGAAAATGTACCCTGAGCTCAAAGGCAAGGTTTCAGAGATCGTATTTATGGGCGGTAGCGCTTCGCGTGGAAATCGCACTCCGTATGCAGAATTCAACATCTGGATGGATCCTGAAGCTGCGGATGTCGTATTGAGAAGTGGCTTACCCGTGACCATGTGCGGTCTTGACGTTACCCATCAAGCGCTCGTTACTCCCGCAATCTTCGCCCGATTGGAAGCGATGGCTACTCCTGTGAGTAAGACAATCATCGGACTTCTCAAATTCTTTGCGAAAACTTACGACGAAGTCTTTGAAATGCCTGATCCCCCACTTCACGACCCGGTTGCGATTGCGCTACTTATTGATAGAAGCGTTGTGAAGAGTCGTTTTGCGAATGTTCAGATTGAACTCAATGGCAGTCTCACTCGCGGTGCAACTGTGGTTGATATCTACAATCGACTAGGCGAGAAAGCAAATTGCAACGTAGCGCTCGAACTTGATTTCGAGAGATTCTGGGAGCTGATGTTTCAAGCAATCGAAGAAATCGACGCTACAAAGTAACGCTACGACCTTTTTCGCGATCGCTGGCAATAATCTCTCGTAGTCCTTGGACTGCAGTCTCGAGCAAGATATCTAGCGGTGGCATAGGTTCTTTGCCGTGGACCATCATGACTCCCCCGGCTCGGACGCGCAGCATCGATGCAATGACAAAGAGCGCTGATGCCTCCATCTCTGAACAGAGTGCGCCACCAATTTCCCAAGCTCTCCAACGCTCCAACAGATCTTTTGCAACACCCATGCGCTCTGGTTCGTGTTGTCCATAGAAGGAATCTTTCGATTGCGTAATTCCGGTTCGAGACTTCGCACCTGTCTTTTTAGCTGCAGCTTGAAGTGCCAAAACGATATCGATATCTGCTATCGCTGGAAATTCAATCGGCATGTAGTGACGTGACGTTCCTTCATCACGAATCGCTGCCGTAATGATTGCGAGTTCACCAGAGTGAATATCTTTTTGGATATGTCCTGAAGTGCCAACTCGAATGAAAGTGTCCGCTCCACATTTAACTAACTCTTCTAAGGCGATTGCTGCGGATGGACAGCCAATTCCCGTGGATGTGACCGAGACGGGAACGCCATCGAGGGTTCCGGTGTAGGTGACATACTCTCGATTTGTGGCCACATGACGCGGATTATCAAAGAGACGTGAGATTGGTTCGCATCGTCCAGGATCGCCTGGTAACAAGACATATTTGCCGACATCTCCACGCTTCAGATGGACGTGATATTGCTTGCCGTCAGTTTCCATTTTCTCTCCTCGATCTCTTCATCATGAAGCTTGATCCATTGCAATGAGTTCTCGAACGGATTCCACGGCAGCATCGATGAGAGAGTCCAGCGTTCCAAACTCACCTTCACCATGCATTGCCATAATTCCTCCAGCTCGTGCACCAAGAATGCTTGAGACGACACAAATAGTGGAAAGTTCCATCTCTGAGCAGATTGCTCCGCCAATTCGCCACGCTCTCCAAAGATCATTTAATTCATCAGGTAGCGCAGAACGTTCTGGTTCCACCTCTCCATAGTAGGAGTCTTTTGAATGTGATATTCCAACTTGGTGGCGCAAACCCAAGCGGGATACTGCGATTCGCATCGCTTGCACAATCGACACATCGCAAACTGCTGGGAATTCAATAGGAATATAGTGGCTCGACGTTCCTTCGTGACGAATTGCTCCCGTGGCAATTGCAATGTCATTAGATCGAGTTCCTGGCTGAAAGCTTCCTGAAGTTCCAACTCGGATAAATGTGTCTGCTCCACATTTAAATAGCTCTTCAATCGCGATTGCACTAGATGGACAACCAATTCCAGTTGATGTTACCGAAACGGGAACTCCATTCAACGAGCCCGTATATGTCACATACTCTCGATTTGTTGCAATGTGCACGGGATTATCCAAACGTGCCGCAATTACTGGGACTCGACCTGGATCTCCAGGCATCAAGACATATCTACCGACATCACCTTTATCGGTATGGGTGTGATATTGCCTCGTCATTTCAAAGAGTTCATCTTCTCGATGAAAAGATCCATGAACTTCTCCACATTGACTTCCATCGCCACCTTCGAATTGGGAGATTTCTTAAGGGCGCCATAATGATCAACGATAGTTTTAGCCTTCGAAGTTGGGCTTTGAAGTTCGATGGAGAGGAAATAATCCCGATAAGTCACCAATGAGGGATCGAGCAAGAGCGCCGCGGCGAGTGGATCATTGATGGCACAACCCTGGATATCTTGATGGCTTGCGTGGAACTCCATATAAAAACGGGTCGAGTCGGCGATGAATTTCCTGATGTCTTGGCGTGCGCTGTCGACGCGAGCAAGATGTTTCGTTGTGAAGATACATTGATACGTCACATCTAGCGGCACCAAGGTGAAATCGATTCCCGCATTGACAACAATGTCGAAGGCTTCTGGGTCACAGTAAACGTTGTATTCCGATTGTGGAGTAGCATTTCCCGGATAGTGAATCGCTCCTCCCATGGAAATTATCCGCTTCACTTTCCCAGCGATAGACGGCTTCTTTAATAACGCAAGCGCGACATTGGTCATTGGGCCAACCGTAAGTAACGTAATTTCATTGGGGTACTTCTCAATCTCTTCAATAATCAGTTCATGAGCACGTACAGCGCAGGCTCTTGCCTTGCTTGGAGGCAGTACTGCGTATCCCAATCCACCATCACCATGCGTCTCTTCTGCTACTGATAATTCCTTGACTAAGGGCTCGCTTGCGCCACGAGCGACTGGCACCTTGTTGAGACCAGCGAGATCGACGAGTTGTAGCGCATTACGCAGACACTTATCTTGAGATGTATTTCCATGAGTGACAGTGATAGCTCGCAGATCGATTTCAGGTGAGGCCGCCAATAGAAGTAGTGCAAGGGCATCATCTATTCCAGGGTCAGTATCAAAGATGACTTTTTCTGCCATAGCTTATTCTTTCATCTCACTTGTGCTCGCGTCATCATGGCTTCCTGATTTAATTCCGATAGCGGAAAGAAGTGTCGCCAATAG
>JBJTHB010000010.1:0-2038 GCA_046094245.1 Actinomycetota bacterium | reverse complement strand
CGGACTGCATCAAGAGCGGCAGTGACATTAGAGCAGGAAATAAGTTCATCGCTCGTCTGAGTGATAGTGCGCAGCGCCGCTTCAGTAAAAGTGCCAGCGGGGCCAAGGTATGCGTATCTCGTCACTGCGTAAGGATACTTGGCGGTTCATCGCCGCCGCACACTCTTTATTCGCGTCATTCGTAGGCATTAGGCTTCACTGATTATGGCAACCGAACTTCATTTCTCAAATATCGCATGGAGATCTGAATTAGGGCTACAGCGCGAAGGAAATGAAGATTCCGGATTTGTCTCACCAAAAGTCCTTGCTGTTGCTGATGGAATGGGCGGATATGTCGGAGGTGAAATAGCCTCTCGCACTGTCATTAAGAAACTCGCTGACATCACTCCAATTCTTGTTAATCCTGAACTTGATAATGAGTCGCGAGAAGACGTGTTGCGTACTTCAGTCTTTGATATGGATGCTGCAATCGCAGAGATTGGGGCTGAGCGACCAGAATTGATTGGGATGGGTACAACACTTACTTCAATCGCGCTATTTAACAATCATGTTCTCTTATTACATATCGGTGATTCCCGTGCGTATCGAATCCGCGGGAAGAAGATTGAACAAATCAGTCATGATCACACGGTGGTCCAAGAATTGGTGGACCAAGGTCGTTTAACACTCGATGAAATTGCTGAACACCCACAACGCTCCTTCCTTACTCAAGCGCTGATGGGTAAAGAGAATCTCAATCCTGTCCTCATCGCTTATCCAGCTTTAGCTGGTGATAAGTACTTGGTGTGTAGTGATGGCCTTACTGCTGTTGTTGATGAAGGTAAAATTGTTAGCGCCTTGCAATCAGACTTACAAAGTGCTGTGAATTCTCTCGTGGACCTTACTTATAAGAATGGTGCGCCAGATAATGTGACAGTGATTGTTGCTGAGGTCGGCGAGACTGCTTCGACTATCACCCCAACCTTGTTTGGAGCTTCATCATGAAACGTATTCTTGGTGATCGCTATGAACTAGGCGCCATGATCGGCACTGGAGGAATGTCTGATGTTTTCATCGCCGATGACCTCCGGCTTCATCGTGAAGTCGCGGTAAAAGTCTTGCGCAGCGATCTTGCGCGTGATCCTTCATTTGTTACTCGCTTCAATAAAGAAGCGCTATCGGTGGCCGCTTTAAACCATCCTGGAATCGTCTCTGTTTATGACTCAGGTAAAGAAGAGACTCCTAGTGGAGTGATGCCCTACATCGTTATGGAGTATGTAGAAGGTAAAACTCTGCGGGAAATAATCCATAAAGGTGAACGTTTCCCCCTACAAAGAGCGGTTGAAATCGTTGATGGGATTCTTACTGCGCTTCAATATTCGCATAAAAACGGGATCGTTCATCGCGATATAAAGCCAGGCAACATCATGATCACTGATTCTGGTGATATCAAAGTGATGGATTTTGGAATCGCTCGCGCTCTTGCTGATAGCGGCGCAACTCTCACGAGCACATGGAACATTGTTGGAACCGCACAATATCTGTCACCCGAACAAGCAACTGGTGGCCAAGCAGATGCACGGAGCGACCTTTATTCAGTTGGTTGTCTCTTTTATGAACTTGTTTCTGGAAAACCTCCATTCTCGGGCGAAACTCCTGTTGCAATTGCTTACCAACATGTCTCAACGCCGTTGACTCCTGTGACCGAGATTGAACCGTCGCTTGATCCAACTTTAAATGCTTTCTTCAGCGTCGCGCTCGCGAAAGATCCTGCAGACCGTTACCAAAGTGCTAACGCGATGTTGAAAGACTTGAAGAAGTTATCTAAGGGCGAGGGCATCACCACCCAAATCCCCCGCACCAAGAAACCCACGAACCGAAACCGTATTGCTGCAATCGCATTGTCGCTTGTGGTTCTCGTTGGTGGAGCGAGCTTCTTCATCTTCAATCCATCATCGAGCGCTGTTGTTGATTTACCTAATGTCGTGGGGCTGACTGAGGCACAAGCTCGCGAACAATTATCTGGATTCACCATCACAATCCAACGCGCTCCAGATCC
>JBJTHB010000009.1:0-5321 GCA_046094245.1 Actinomycetota bacterium | reverse complement strand
TGCTCCTATTGCTGCTGAAACTTATTCACTTGCCACAGTTGCATCCAATGTTGGCGATAACGATGGTGCGGTCACACGATTTGTCCTCGTTGGAAAACCAGGCAGCGTTCCACCAGCCACAGGTCACGATCGCACCTCGCTCGCAGCATTTATCGGCGCTGATCACGCGGGCGCGCTACTTGAGGTTTTGACGGAATTCTCAGTCCGCGGTGTAAATCTCACCTTCATCCAATCCCGCCCTACTGGACGCGAACTGGGCCACTATCACTTCATCATCGATGCAGAAGGCCACATAAACGAAGAACGCGTTGGTGATGCGTTGATGGGACTTCGTCGAATTTGTGAAGACGTGAGATATCTCGGTTCATATCCACGAGCAGATAAAATTGCACCGACCACAACATCCGCAACCACAGACTCTTCTTTCGTCGAAGCTAGTTCATGGCTTGCATCTGTACGCGCAGGAGAGAAGATCTAAATGATCGATGTAAAAGTACTTCGAGATAACCCGGATTTAGTTCGGGCATCTCAAAAAGCACGCGGTGAAGATGTGACTTTGGTCGATAGAGCGCTGGCTGCTGATGAATTACGTCGTAATGCGATTGTGGAATTCGAAGCGCTCCGCGCCGAACAGAACACACTCTCGAAGTCTGTAGGTGCGGCAAAAGGTGATGAGAAAACAGCGCTATTAGAGAAAGCAAAAGGTTTATCAGCCTCGGTAAAAGAAGCAGAAGCAAAGAAAAATACAACTGAGGCAGATTTCAAAGCGGTAGCGATGGAGATTTCGAACCTTGTTGACATAGCTGCACCCATTGGTGGCGAAGCAGATTTCACAGTCATTGAAGAAGTCGGAACGCCGCGAAAGTTTGATTTCGAACCAAAAGATCATGTGGAGCTAGGCAAGATCCTTGCCGCAATCGACACCGAACGCGGCGCAAAAGTTTCCGGCGCACGTTTCTATTACCTCACCGGAGTTGGCGCGCTTCTTGAATTAGCGCTCGTCAATTATGCAATCTCTATGGCCACCAAAGCAGGGTTCATTCCTGTCATTCCGCCAGTTTTGGTTAAACCTGCCGCAATGGAAGGCACGGGATTTCTTGGCCAAGCTGCCGAGAATGTCTTTCATTTGAAAGAGGACGATTTCTATTTAGTAGGAACTAGTGAAGTTCCACTGGCTGCGTATCACATGGATGAAATCTTGGATGCGAAATCTCTTCCACTCCGCTATAGCGGTTACTCACCGTGTTTCCGCCGCGAAGCAGGTTCGTATGGAAAAGATACTCGCGGCATCATCCGCGTTCATCAATTTGAAAAAGTTGAGATGTTCTCTTTCTGTGCTCCAGAAGATGATGCTGAATAAAATAAGCGACTCTTGGCTTGGGAGAAGGACTTCCTGAACGCGATGGAGATTCCTTATCGCGTCATTGATGTTGCTACTGGTGATCTCGGCTCGAGCGCTAATCGTAAGTTTGATTGTGAAGCATGGATCCCCACCCAAAACGCATACCGCGAAGTCACCAGCACATCGAACTGCAGTGAATTCCAAGCGCGCCGACTTAATGTCCGAGTTCGTGGCGAGAATGGAACAACCCCAGTCGCAACCCTCAATGGCACACTTGTTGCAATTCCACGAATGATTGTTGCAATCTTAGAGAACCACCAACAAGCAGATGGTTCAGTATTGGTACCTAAAGCGCTACAACCATATTTGAATATGGATCGCTTTCTACCGGTGAACAATTGAGCGATTTACACAAACGCCCAAAACTAATCGCAACAGATTTAGACGGCACAATCGTTCCGCACTATGGAAAAATCTCGCAACGAACAATAGAAGCGTTCACTAACGCCCATAATTTAGGGATAGAAATTTTTTATGTCACAGGGCGTCCACCGCGTTGGATGCCGGAGATCGCAGAAACTTTTCCGTTTGGGAAAAGCATCTTAGGAAATGGCGCTTTGTATTATGACATTCACAATCAGAAGATCTTGGAAGAATGGTTGATGCCGGTTGATAACCAGATCCAAACCGTGAATCTGCTCCGACGAGCAATCCCCACGATCTCCTTTGCGGTTGAATCACATAACTATTTTCATCGGGAGAAAGCGTACGTTCCACGCTGGGATGTCGGCTTGGACAATATCGGCGTACATGACATCACCGAGATTATGGAAGGTCCAGCGTTGAAAATTCTTGCGCGCTGCTCCGATCAAGAACTGACTTCAGATGAGATGCTAGACATCGCAGTCCGTGAACTAGAAGGAGTAGCGACGGTGACGCATTCGAATCTCCACGACTCACTTCTCGAGATTAATGCACTTGGAATTTCTAAGGGTTCGACGCTTGCAAAACTTGCGCAGCGCCACGGCATTACCGCCGAACAATCAGTTTCCTTCGGTGATAATCCAAACGATTTCACAATGCTGGCTTGGGCCGGGCGCTCGTGGGCGATGCGCGATGGCCACCCCGACGGGCATAAACATGCAAAGTTTGTTGCGGCTCCACACCAAGAAGATGGCGTTGCGATAGAGATTGAAAAATTATTGGAGTTGCCAGAATGAATATCGCCGTCCCACTTTGGCTTGACTTACTAACCGTTGGGATTGGCGCGCTTCAAGGCGCACTCTTCGCAATTTTCTATAAGAGGTTTGATCTCGTTGGTGTTATCGCAGTTGCAATTCTCACTGGTCTTGGTGGTGGAATAGTTCGCGACTTGTTGCTTGCTGTTGGACGCCCAGCGGCGATGGAAGATAAATATATTCTGACTGCTATCGCTGCAGTCATCACCGCTCTCATCATTGGTCGTTGGTTCAAATCTGCAGTTAATTCAGTTGTGTTCTTAGATTCGGTGGCGATGTCTCTCTTTGCTATCGCAGGAACATATAAAGCTGCAGTCAATCTCACTTCTGATCTTGTTGCGATCTTGTTAGGAGTTATTACCGCTGTCGGTGGTGGAGTGTTGCGTGATGTTGTTTGTCGTATAACGCCACAAATTTTCTCTGGTGGCCCGCTTTATGCCACAGCCTCAGCAATCGGTGCAACAGTCTTCGTTTTCCTCAAAGACACATCATTGAACTTAAATGTATCTGTTGCGTTATCGGCAACACTCATTGTTGTCATCCAAATGGCATCAGTACGCTTTCGAATTCATCTCAAACCTGCGTTACCAAGTTTGGATTTTGAAGACCCCTCCAAGTAAAGGTAAGTTTTCCCACGGAGGGCTCGCATAGTGGCCTAGTGCACCGGTCTTGAAAACCGGCAAGGGAAACCTTCGTGGGTTCAAATCCCACGCCCTCCGCTCGTTTTATCACCACCTGTGGGCGATTTCATAAGAGTTCACCTAGCAACTACTCAACCGCACTAGGAAAATTAAGCCTTAACTTCAAGCCGTTCCTCCAAGGAGGCGTCGCGTGGCCACAGGTGTTTTCTCTGCTACTCGAGCAGCAATAAAAGAGCGCACGCTCCGAACTGATCGTTGGTGGCTCCAACCTCTTATTACAGTTCTTGTTCTTGTCTCATTCATTATCTACGCAACATTCCGCGCATTTGAGAAGAAGTATTACTTTGCCGAACCCTTGATTTCGCCGTTCTATTCACCATGTCTTTCAACTGCATGTGTTGACGGCGCCGCACATTTCGGCACACCAATCGGAACTATCTCGCTTTTTGGAATGATCATTTCGCCAGCGCTCTTTATTTTGATTTTCCCACTTGGATTCCGTCTTACTTGTTATTACTACCGCAAGGCTTACTACCGTTCATTCTGGATGTCACCACCAGCGTGCGCAGTAGCTGAACCACATTCGAAATACACTGGCGAAACTCGAGCGCCGCTAATTCTGCAGAATGGACATCGTTGGTTCTTCTACGCAGGTTTAGTTCTCAATGTCATTCTGACATATGACGCCATCATCGCTTTCAAGAATCCAGAAGGCGAATGGGGACACATGAGCGTCGGAACTCTTGTTCTTGTCGCTAATGCAACGCTGTTATGGCTCTACTCCGCTTCATGTCACACTTGTCGCCACACTATTGGTGGACGTTTGAAGCATTTCTCGAAGCACCCTATCCGTTACAAGTTCTGGGGCTGGGTTTCTGTCCTCAACCATCGCCATCCAATGTATGCATGGATCTCACTCTTTGGTGTGGCCCTTACTGATCTTTATGTACGTCTTGTCGCATCCGGTTCCATTACCAACTACTACTTCTTCTAGGACGAATCCATGGCAAATAACGAGATCTCATACGATCGCTATCGATTCGATGTAGTCGTCATCGGAGCTGGTGGCGCTGGTTTGCGCGCCGCTGTTGAGGCCCGTCAAGCAGGTCTTCGCGTTGCAATCATCTGTAAATCACTCTTCGGCAAGGCCCATACCGTTATGGCAGAAGGTGGAGCAGCTGCTGCGATGGGTAACGTCAATGAGAACGACGGATGGAAAGTGCATTTCCGCGACACGATGCGGGGCGGAAAATTTCTTAACAACTGGCGGATGGCAGAACTTCACGCAAAAGAATCACCAGATCGCATCTGGGAGCTAGAAACATGGGGCGCGCTCTTTGATCGCACTAAAGATGGCCGCATCTCTCAACGCAACTTCGGTGGCCATGAATATCCTCGCTTAGCTCACGTTGGCGACCGTACTGGTTTGGAATTGATTCGCACCATGCAACAGAAAATCGTTGCGATGCAACAGAAAGATGCGAAAGAACATGGCGACGCTGAGAAATATCTCAAAGTGTTTGCTGAACTCACCATCACCGAAATTATTAAAGATGGAAATAAGGTCGCTGGTTGTTACGGATACTGGCGCGAAACCGGTAATGAAGTTCTTTTTGAAGCACCCGCTGTAGTTCTTGCAACAGGCGGAATTGGTAAATCTTTCAAAATTACCTCTAACTCATGGGAAGGTACCGGCGACGGACATGCGCTCGCGTTGAAAGCTGGTTCGGCTCTCGTTGACATGGAGTTCGTCCAATTCCATCCAACAGGCATGGTCTGGCCACCATCAGTACGCGGAATTCTCGTCACCGAATCTGTTCGCGGTGATGGCGGCGTTCTTACCAACAGTGAAGGTAAGCGCTTCATGTTCAACTACATCCCAGAAGTCTTTAAAGATAAGTACGCCGATAACGAAGCAGAAGCAGATCGCTGGTACAAAGATCAAAACAATAATCGCCGTCCACCAGAACTTCTTCCACGCGATGAAGTCGCGCGTGCAATCAACGCAGAAGTTAAAGCCGGCCGCGGTTCTGAACACGGCGGCGTCTACCTTGATGTTTCTAAGCGTTTGCCAGCCGATGAAATCAAGCGTCGTTTGCC
>JBJTHB010000008.1:0-9154 GCA_046094245.1 Actinomycetota bacterium | reverse complement strand
CGGAGATCACTTACCAGACGATTGATGTGTGTCCTTGATTTACTAGCTTCTGATTGATCAGAGAGAACGGTCTAGATCCCAAGAACCCACGATGGGCCGATAGTGGGCTTGGATGAACGCCTTCGACAAGATTCTCCGGCTGAAATAGACCCGACAATTCTCGGGCGCTATTACCCCAGAGAACGCCAATTGCACCTCGTTGAGCGCAATCTGAAACTATTGCGTGTGTGATGTCCTGCCAACCAAGATTGGAGTGTGAGGCGCTTTCTCCTGCGGTGACTGTAAGAACTCGGTTCAGCAACAACACGCCTTGTGCGCTCCATCGCGAGAGGTCACCATCTGACGTCGTAGTTGAGCCGATATCAGTCATGATCTCTTTCTGAATGTTCATGAGAGAGCCTGGTAAACCTGATGTTCGTGGGCTGACTGAGAAAGCTAAACCTATGGCATCTGAAATATTTGGGTAGGGATCTTGTCCTACGATCACAACGCGAACCTCATTCGGTTGGAGTTCGAGCGCGCGGAAAACAAATCTTTTATCAGGCAGTACCCGTTCGCCCGCATTTGCCCTGGATTGAAGTTCTACCCCAATGTCGTCGATTTTCTGCTGATGCGGCGTGAGCAGGTTGCGCCACGGTTCAGGTACAAGTGAGAAGAGCATCAGTCCCTTGTGGACGCAAAGTATCGGCGCCCGTTAAATGAAAGAGAAATCCGAACTCCAAATACTTGATCGATACTCTCTTCAGTGAGAACTTCATTAATCGCCCCCGCAAAGAGCGCCTTACCTTCCTTTAGTAAAAGCGCATGAGTCGTTCCAGCAGGAATCTCTTCTATGTGGTGAGTAACGATGATCGTTGCCGGTGAATTCTCATCGCTCGTGTAGTGGGTTATTCGTTGCAGTATGTCTTCGCGTCCACCAAGATCGAGGCCAGCTGCTGGCTCATCTAGAAGAAGTACTTCAGGATCAGCCATCAATGCTCGTGATATCTGAACTCTTTTCTTCTCGCCTTCGCTGAGCGTTCCAAAGGTTCGATCACCCAATTCGCGTACCCCGAAAGTAGTGAGCAACGCTTTGGCACGTGACTCGTCCCAGAGGTCATAATCTTCGTTCCATCGCCCTGCTATTGCATAAGCGGAGGTTAGGACGACATCGATTACCTTTTCGTCTGGCGGCAATAGCTCAATCAAAGCGCTCGACGTGAAACCAATCCGTGGTCGCAATTCAAATACATCAACTGCGCCCATTCGTTCACCAAGGATTCGTACCTGACCTCGAGAAGGGTGAATCAGAGCTGCTAGAAGTTGAAGAAGTGTTGTCTTTCCGGCTCCATTAGGACCCAAAATGACCCAGCGATCCCCTTCGTAAATCTGCCAACTCAAGGGCCCGAGGATTGTTCGTCCATCACGAACAACCTCAACATCTGTAAGGGATAGCAACGGCTCCATAGGGCGACAACATACCTCCTGAGGCCAACGACGCCTTGAAGGCAACGACCGCTAAAATCGCGCGGTGTCAGCATTTAAAGCACAAGCGATTCTTTTGCTCAGCGGACCAGGAAATCGCGAAGAGCTTGAAAAAGCTACAGCTTTAGTTCAATCAGCGCTCTCCCCCTTCTCTTTGGCGATTAACGAAATTCAAAGTATCAATATCGCTGGTCGACTCATCCTGGCGGTGCTGATTTCGTGTGATGATGCGCACCTTCCTGCGATAGAGAAAGACGTGCGTGAGCACTGCGCTTCTTTGCACTTAGATGTCGCAGCTGAACTTCTGTGATCATGAAGAATCGATACCAACTCGTACTTTTTGACGTTGACTCCACGTTGATTGAACAAGAGGTCATCGACCTGTTGGCGACACGCACTCCTCATGGTGCGCAGGTTGCTGACATAACGCGTCGGGCTATGGCGGGTGAAATAGATTTTGATGAAGCTCTTCGCCGAAGGGTCTCACTTCTTCGAGGACTTCCTGAATCTGTCCTGTCAGAGGTGCGGAACGAAATTACTTTCTCGCCTGGAGCTCGTGAGTTGACAAACGAACTTCAAAAAAGGAACATGCGCGTTGGCGCAGTATCGGGAGGATTTATCAATGTTCTTCAACCTCTATTCGCAGACTTTAATTTCGATTTCATCCACGCAAATACATTAGAGATTTCCAATGGTGTTCTAACAGGCCAGGTTCTAGGCACGATAGTAAATCGTGCAGCAAAGAGGGATTCACTTCTGCGGTTTGCGGAACGTTTCGCAATTGACCTTGATCAAACAGTTGCTGTGGGTGATGGTGCAAACGATCTCGAGATGATTCAAACCGCCGGACTTGGAGTGAGCTACCGAGGAAAGCCAATCTTGAATGAAGCCGCAGATGTGGTTATAGCATCTCGGCTCGATGAATTACTGAAATACCTTTGAGAATTCCCGCCTTAGAGGCGGCATGAATGTATATCTGTCACGAGTATTCCGCGTGCGCCAACATCCCAGAGTTGATCCATCACAAGATGGACTTCATTACGACGCACCATCGCTCGAACAGCAAGCCAATCAGCTTTTTGTAGTGGAGAGATAGTTGGTGACTCAAGGCCTGGGGTTAATGCGCACGCCGCATCCAGCGCACTACGAGGAACGTCGTAGTCGACCAAAACATATTGGCGAGCAATCACTACACCATTGATGCGGCGCACCAGAGTTTCAACCTTCGAGTTTCGAACTGCGCGCGATCTTTCAATCAGAATAGCTTCACTAGAAAGAATCGACTCTCCGAAAATCTCTAGCCCAGCTTGCTTGAGAGTGCTGCCGGTAGAGACAACATCTGCGATCACATCTGCGACTCCCAACCTAATTGCGCTTTCAACTGCACCATCAAGACGTACTATCGACGCATCGATGCCAGTGTTTGCCAGATAATTTTTCACAAGTGTTGGATAGGCAGTTGCAATTCGTGCACCCTTGAGAGATGAATTACCTGATCGTGCCGCAAATCGAAATGTACTTTTTCCAAAATCTAACCCCGTGATTTCAACGGCCGAAGCACCAGAATCTTGAAGGAGATCTCGACCTGTTATCCCGATAGTCAGTTCACCAGAACCTACGTACGTGGCAATATCGCGAGGACGCAGATAGTAGAACTCAACGCCATTGTCAGGATCGATGAAGGATAGGTCTCGCTGATCAGTTCGTTGTCTGTAACCTGCCTCTCTCATAATTTGAGAGGCTGATTCCGCCAGTGATCCTTTGTTTGGTAAGGCAACCTTGAGCATATCCATCTGAATTCCGTTCACTAAAGTCGTCCGTAAATATCATCAAGAGAAAGTCCACGAGAGATCATAAGAACTTGCAGGTGATAGAGAAGCTGACTGATCTCTAGGGCCAGCGCTTCATTGCTTTCATGCTCTGCCGCCATCCACACTTCACCCGCTTCTTCTAAGATTTTCTTACCTATTGCGTGCACCCCAGCGTCGAGAGCCGCGACAGTTGAGGAACCATCTGGCCGTTGTGCAGCAATCTCATTCAGTTCAACCCAAAGTTCATCAAAACTTTTCGCAGGCATATGACATCACTTTCGATCGAGGAATATGCCGCGATTTTAGTTCAGATGTACTCGGTGATGTTGGCTATTTTGATAGCGCAGCGCTACGAAGCTCATGAATCATCCCAGCAGGGTCGTCTGACCGATAAACGGCTGAACCTGCCACAAAGGTATCGGCGCCGGCCTCGTAAGCTTTTCGAATAGTGGCGGGCGAGATTCCCCCATCAACTTGAAGCCAGGTATCTGAGAATCCTTTTTGTTGCAACCAATCCCGCGCTTGTGAGACCTTGGGCATCATCGAATCCATGAATGATTGACCTCCAAATCCTGGCTCAACCGTCATAACAAGCAACATGTCAAAGAATTCTGCAATTTCTGCTACAGCCTCGAAAGGCGTATGTGGTTTTATCGCAAGTCCTGCTCTTTTTCCCTTCAGACGAATCGACTTCAACGTCTGTACGGGATCAGAGCAAGCTTCATAATGAACAGTGATGCTTGCCGTGTTACTCACAGCATAGTCAACAGCCTTGTTGTCGACGTCAGCAACCATGAGGTGAACATCAACTGGCAATTGAGAGAACGAGATGATCTCAATCGAGCGCGCTAGATCGAACGTGAAATTCGGGACGAAGATGTTATCCATGACATCAAGATGCAAAAGATCAGCAACGTGGGAAACACGGGCAATCTCTTGGGGTAACGCATCGAAATTGGCATTGAGAATACTGGGGCAGATTCGAATCATTGGAGCTCCTAAGCCTCCTTCTTAAGCAGAGAAAGGAACATCGAATCACAACCATCACGATGTGTCCATAATTGCAAATCGCCGTCAATATCAACTCTTGAATCGTTCACAGCTAATCGAACGAAATTGGGATGACGTTTAAGGAAAGATCTCACTTGGAATTTCGTTTCAGCTTGATGTGATGAGCACGTGGCATATGCAATGACACCATCGAGTCTCAGTTTTCTCGCTGCTTCATCGAGCAATTCGGATTGCAGGATGGTCAGATTCTTGAGGTCCTGAACTGTTCGTCGCCATCGTACTTCTGGCCGCCTCCGTAGCGCGCCTATACCCGTACATGGAGCATCAACGAGTATCCGATCAAATTCCCCTAGTTCCGCGGGAAGGGCCCGGCCGTCATGACTTACTACCGGAAAATTGATAACTACTTGCTGCACAAGACGAGCTCGCTCGCTCGACACTTCGTTAGCGACAAATTCACCTGAGTGCTCTGCTAAAAATGAGGCTAGGTATGCAGCTTTTCCGCCAGGTCCCGCGCATAGATCTAACCAACGTAAATCGGCTTCAAAGGTATCGAGAAACTTCTCGACGACAATCTGTGAGCCACGATCTTGGACCCCAGCGCGCCTTTCTCGTACTGCGGGTATCTGTCCTGGATCTCCATCACATGAAGCTGATATGGGGGAATCGGAAATGGGAGTAGCGCCGGCAAGGAGCAATTCTTCAAGACTTGAACGACCAGGCCAAGCGATGAGCGTCGGACGAGCAGGGCGATTATTGGCTTTCAGTAAAGACTCTACTTCGTCTTCCGACTTAAGAGAGTCCATATATGAACTAACAATCCACTCTGGATGTGAATGTTCTATCGACAATCTCGTCAATGCATCAACATTTGCGCGTACAGGAAGGCCTTCCTGGCTATCTATCTTTCGCAGGAGTGCATTGACAAAACTTGCACTACTTTTCCCTGTAGCCCGCTTTGCAAGTTCAACAGTCTCATAAATTGCTGCGTGGCTCGGAACCCGCATCTGAGATAGCTGATGAACACCCAACCTCAGGATAATCAAGACTTTCGAGTCGATTTCATTGAGAGGACGTGTACTAGCTTTCTCAATAAGTGAATCGTGACGACCTTTCATGCGTAGGGAGCCGTATACAAGCTCTGAGACAAATGCTCTATCTTCTGATGAAAGGTTCGATCTTCCGAGCATCTTCGGTAGAACTAAATTGCTGTAAGAGCCGTGTATCTCAACATCTACCAACGCTTCAAAAGCTAGCAGACGCGAATCAGAGATTGATCTCATTCGAACCGTGCATGGGGTGAAAGTCTGGCTCCACGTAGCCATTCAGTCGCCGACATTTCACGTTTACCTTCCGGTTTCAAAGAGAGAATTTCGAGTGATCTCTCTCCGCACCCGACAATTAACCTTTCGTCCATCAAAACATGCCCAGGCTGTAAAAGTTCATCATTCAACTTCGCCTTCATAATCGAGATTCTTTGCCCTTCAAGCTCCGTCCACGTTACGGGCCAAGGAGAAAACGCGCGAATTTTCCGCTCAATGATAGAGGCTTGTAGATTCCAATCGATTCGGCCTTCCGCTTTGGAAAGTTTGGGTGCATGCGTCACTCCAATCGTCGACTGGGTGACTGGCTCATTTCCCTCCGAGATCATTTCGAGGGCGGTTTTCAATGGCAGAACTGACAATTGCGAGAGTTGAGCTAGCAGCGTTGATGAATCTTCCTCTCCACGCATTACATATTCAACCTGTGCGTAGATTGGGCCGGTATCTAGACCTTCGTCTAATCTGAAAACTGTAACGCCTGATTTTCTGTCTCCTGCCTCAATCGCCCGTTGTGCGGGAGCAGCTCCGCGCCACCGCGGCAAAAGAGAGAAATGGATATTGAGCCACCCATGTTTTGGTTTATTCAATTCACGTGATCGAATCAAACGCCCGTATGCAATCGTCACAACAAGATCTACTTCAGTTTCTGTAAGGAGATCGAACAATTCATCGCTATTGGCAGGTTTGTAGACTTTGAGTCCGCAGACTTGCGACTCGATGGCAAATTCATTTTCCATCATGGCTCGACCTCGACCTTGAGGAGCGTCGGGCATGGTAACCACTCCAACCAATTCATGTTTTGATTCAAGAAGAGCGCGAAGAGGATGTATTGCCAGAAGTGAAGAGGAGGCCAGAAGAACCTTCATTATTGCGCAGATCTAGAGATTCTTACCGAGAGTGAAGTGCGGCGAAACCTTTATCTCTGGATTGATTCCACTCTCCTGGGCTGATAAGAACCATTCCGCCTGACGAATCTCCTTCATAGCTTGTTTCCGTAGATCAGGAGGTAATCGATCGATAAAGAGCACACCATTGAGGTGATCGGTTTCATGTTGAAGGGCTCGAGCAAGCAGTTCTGTGCCCTCCACAGTGATGGGCTCTCCGTACATGTTCCATCCCCGAGCAACCGCTCTCATCGACCTCGGAGTTTCAAATGACAACTCCGGAAATGAGAGGCAGCCTTCTTCGCCCTCTTGTAACTCTTCACCCAAATCTAATGACGGATTGACCAAGTGGCCGAATTCGTCATCAACATGCCAGACAAAAACGCGTAATGGAACACCTATTTGAGGAGCCGCTAAACCTGCTCCGGGGGCGTCAATCATGGTGTCAGTCAGATCTTGAACGAGAATGCGCAACTCTTTATCAAAATCGGATACCTCACTCGCCGGAGTGGTTAAGACTGGATCACCAAAGAGCCTGATGGGCTGGATAGACATGTGCGTATTCTATCTTGCTACCAACGCGACGATGACTCGGGCGCTTACAAATGATAGGGATTAATTGTGATCCTATAGACCGATTTGGATTGCATCGAGCGGACTTTCTGAAGCGCTCGCAACGACATAAGTGACTCTCGCATAATTGTCGAGTCGAGGAGCATCAATAATGAAAACGAATCACCAGAAAGATGAATTTTCGAGGAAGGAAATTGCTTCAAAAGCCGAGCGCGCAAGGAACTTAAACTCTCTCCCTTACTCTCAATTCTGATGGAAACTTGACTCGGTGGCAGACCCAAGCGTTGACGTTCTGATAATTCATTCCTGAGATACTTCATAGGGTCATTTGCAATCACTGACTGAGATATCCGGTGATGAGAAGGTAAAGACAGAAAAACATCACCACTTTTCTGTAGAAGTTGTAGAGTTTTGAACCACCGCTGCAGAAGCTCTTCTTCGGAGCGCACGAAAGGACGACTTACTAATTGCTCCCCGTCAAGGAGAATGATAGCCGAATATCCTTCCGGACAGGTCGGCTCCATTCCCGAGGTTGCAATAACGATTACACGTTCTTCCTTAGTAAGAAATGACTCTTTTTCCTGCGTGCTGGTATAGATCGGAATATTCGGAATAGATTTTGATATCTCTTCTTTCACTTTTTCGATACCAGATTTGATCATGATGAACTGATTCGAACTACATTCTTCACATCTCCAATCGTGGGTCTTGCCCGTGCACAGTGAACATACAAATTCCCCCCTCGTAGCAATGACAATACGACCTCCACATTTGCACCGAGCCACGCTTCGACATCGCTGACAAAGAAAGAGGTTGCTGAAGTTCTTTTCTGCCACTGTTATTAAGACAGGGCCGCGCTTAAGACCATCTCGCACAACCGCAAGATATGACTGTGGAGCGCACGTGACTTTAGTTTTCGTCAATAAACCAGAGAGACGAGGACGTCGAGATTGGATAACTCTTCCCTGCTCTATGTGCTGCATCATCTCTAATGATGCAGAGGACGAGAGAAAGAAAAGTCGGCTGCGTTCAACAACAGCTCGAGCAATAGCAACATCACGGAGGTTCCAATAAGGGGCTCGTTGTTCGCAGTAATGTTCTGACCACTCATCAACGACGACTATTTCCTTGACGCCTTCCATAGGGGCAAAGATCGCGCTTCGAGTCCCAACTACTAAGGAAACACCTCCGGCAACAATCTCATTGAAAGCTCGCTTTCTCGCGGAGAGGGAGAGGTGCGATCCGTATTCGATGAGATTCACATTCTTCGCTATTGCAGATGATACGAAGGCTTTCACATCACGTACTGTTGGAAAAATGACGAGGCGAACTGCTTCGAGATCTTTCAGGATTCGTCCGAGCAAGAGATCACAATTAGCTTCACCAATCGTAGCTTGCACAAAACGCATCTCTGATTTGTGACCCATAGAAGTTTGCGATAGAGCACTACTGCCCTTGACCGAACCCTTTGTGGCTACGGGCAGGATATTTCGGTAAACATCGAAAGGATTACATATCGCATCATTTGCCATCTCACCTGCTAGATTTAAGAGCGCTGTGGGAATTGCGTTTTCATGAGTAATTGAACGAATTGTCCTTAATCCGGCCCGATTCATGGGTCCAATACTTAGAACGATTCCAGACGTGGTGCCAGATGCAAATGGAACGCTCACCACAGAACCCACGCTCATCTCATTGGCGAGGTTTGTCGGGATCGAATACGAATATGGATCTCCAAGATGATAAACGCCAGTGTCGACTAATACCTCGGCCTGCAGAGATGCTGAGTGATCTCTGTGCGAGTTTGATGTGGTCGCAGCGCGTTGCCTCCGCAACGTTAGTGGCTTGAGAGTGGCCACTTGAATTATTTAACCTTTGACTGCGGCGGCAAGAGCGTTCGCGCGATCTGTTTTCTCCCATGTGAATTCTGGAAGTTCGCGACCAAAATGCCCATACGCACTCGTTTTTGAATAAATCGGCCGAAGAAGATCGAGATCTTTAATGATAGCCGCGGGGCGAAGATCGAAGATCCTCAGAACCGCATCCGAAATTTGTGAGACAGGAATCTTTTCTGTTCCGAAAGTTTCCA
>JBJTHB010000007.1:0-3916 GCA_046094245.1 Actinomycetota bacterium | reverse complement strand
TCACCATCGAAGATCTGGTGGTTGAGTCCGCAGTCGTAATGATAGTTAGCGCCAATTGCGACGAGAGTCTTCACTAAATCAGGACGTGCAATCGCAACCATCAAGCCGATTATTCCGCCATCACTGTGGCCAATAATGTGGGTGGGCTTCTTAATAACATCCTCGATGTATGCAATCGCTTCATCACGCTGAAATTTGAAGTGGTAATAACCTTCGCGCACCTTGGTTTTTCCATGAGCGGTTCGGTCGTAACCGTATGAGTGATGAGTGCGTTTAACGCTGGGAAGAATTTTTGGGGCAAAACTCTCAGTAGAACTCAATCCACCATGTAGGAGGAGGAGCGGCTCGTTTTTACGTGGCTTCCATTCTTGGTGCCAGATTTCATGTCCGCGCAGATTGATAAAACTCATGAGATATCCATGATGTGGCGGTTACCTCGATCAAAGGTGAGGTAGTTCCATGTCCAATCAGCCATGGTGCCGATTTTGTTACGTCCACCAAGGAGATAAAAGAGGTGGAGCCACAACCACATATACCAAGCAATCGCGCCACCAATCCGAATTCCCTTTACTTCTACAACTGCTTTGTGGCGGCCAATCGTGGCCATCGAACCTTTGTCGACGTACTTGAAGGATTGGAGCGCTTGATTCTTAGTGAGTCGTTCGATCTGTTTGGCAACAAATCTCGCTTGTTGCATCGCGACTGGAGCAACCATCGGCAAGAAACGACCATCATTGCCTTTTGCTCCTGCAATATCACCGATAGCAAAGATGTATGGATAGTTCGTGACTTGCAACGTGGTATCAACTGCTATGCGGCCATTCTCTTCCGGAACGCTCAGTTTCTTCATCGCTGGCTCGCCTTTAACGCCTGCGGCCCAGACGGTGACTTCGGAAGGAATCTTGGAGCCATCAGCAAAAATAATCTGTCGCGGTTTCACTTCTTTCACGGCAGCATTGGTGAGAACTTTGACGCCGAGTTTCTCAAGATCTTTTTTTGTGCGCTCCGAGAGTTTTGGTGAGAGCGCAGGAAGAAGTCGAGATCCTGCTTCGACGAGATAGACATCGATGTTCTTAGCAGCTTCAGCGCTATCTGATGTGAGTGGACCACGTTTAAGTTCAGCGATCGCACCGGCCATCTCAACACCCGTCGGCCCGCCGCCCACCACAGCGATGGAAAACTTGGTGTCATCTTCAAATCTGCAGAGATCTTCGAAGCGACGCATGATTTCGGAACGAATATTCAAAGCTTCGTTGACGGTTTTCATACCTAAAGTATTTTCTGCAACTCCAGTGATACCAAAATCATTTGTTGCAGAACCGAGTGCAACAACCAAGTAATCAAAAGCGAGAACTTCCGAAGAATCGAGTTTGACGCTCTTATTTTTATGGTCCACAGAAATCGGTGAACCCATGCGGAACTTGACTTTCGTTTTCCTTAGCGCGCCGCGAACCGGGTAAGCCACGTGATCTGCGGCAAGACCGGCGGTCGAGACCTGATAAAGCAATGGCAAGAAGGTCTGGAAATTGTGGCGATCGACAAGAGTGACATCGGCGATGGGATCGAGAGCGCGGGCAGCGGTTAAGCCGCCAAATCCTGCTCCGAGAATGACTACCTTTGGCCGCGACATTCGACGCAGTCTACTGTTCTACCTATGACCGAGTCGCGCCGAATACTTGTAACAGGCGCTTCAGGCTATGTTGGAGGGCGATTAGTTCGTGCTCTTTTGAATGATGCGATGAATGTTCGCATCTTTGTCCGCGATAAATCGAAAGTCTTGGGTCAGCCATGGATCAACGAAGTCGAAATCGCGGTTGGAAATGCAAACAATTACGACGAGACTCTCAAGGCTTTGCAAGGAGTTCATACCGCTTTTTATCTCCTTCACTCCATAGGAGTGGGAACCCACTTTGATGAGATTGAAGCTGCAATGGCCGATAACTTCTCTCGTGCGGCGCAAGCAGCTGGCGTATCCCAAATTGTTTATCTAGGTGGAATCGCTAATGACGATAAACAAAGTAAACATCTTGCATCGCGCGCGCGTACCGGAGAATTATTAGCAGCTGGAAGAGTTCCTGTGATGGAACTCCGAGCCGGAATCATCATCGGTTCTGGTTCTGCATCATTTGAAATGTTGCGACATCTCACTCATCGCTTACCGGTGATGACAACACCTAAATGGGTCACGAATCTCACTCACCCCATCGCCATTCGCGATGTGCTCTGGTATCTCACAAACGTCGCAAAACTCAAGAAACCTGTGAAAGGGATATTCGATATCGGCGGACCAGAAATCCTCTCCTATGCCGACATGATGCAGAAATTTGCTGCTTGTTCTGGACTTCGTAGACGCTGGATTATCAGAGTTCCAGTCCTTACTCCGAAACTTTCAAGCCTTTGGATTGGTTTTGTGACTCCCGTACCTACAGCGCTTGCGCGACCCTTAGTGGGATCGCTCATCAATGAAACCGTTGCAGATCCAGCAAAGAGCATTGAGGAAATCGTTCCAAAGCCACCTGAAGGATTAATCGACGTCACTACCGCCATCAATCTCGCGTTATCTCGCACATCCAGCAATCAGGTAGAAACCCGATGGTCGGATGCAACCGCACCGACTGCGCCATGGCAGAAAGCCCAGAGTGATCCCGAGTGGGCCGGGGAAATGATTTTGAAAGATAGACGTGAAGTCGTCACAGAAGCTCCCATTGATTGTGTTTGGAAATCGATCGAACAAATTGGCGGTGAAACAGGTTGGTATGGCGCTGATTTCTTATGGTGGGCGCGCGGCGTCATTGATCGATTAGTGGGTGGCGTTGGGCTACGTCGTGGACGACGTGACCCAAAGCATCTTCGCGTGGGAGATGGCTTGGATTTCTGGCGAGTGGAACAAGTAGAGAAAGAGAAAGTTCTTCGCCTCTATGCCGAGATGGTCTTGCCTGGAAAAGCCTGGCTGGAATTCAGGATTGAAAAAGAAGGTGAGAACGTTCGTATCATCCAAGAAGCGACATTCTCTCCACGCGGTTTGGGCGGTCAGCTGTATTGGTATGCAATCTTGCCTCTGCATGCATTTGTTTTCCCAACGATGCTTCGCAACATTGTGAGAAGTTCGAAGCGGAAGGCGCTATTCGGCGATGCATGAGTTCGATGAAGAGATTGATGCGCTAGCCGCGAAGATTCTTGAATACTCACTCGTTCGGTTAAAGAAGGATCCACCACTAGATGGACCGTGGACGTATGACGAGCTTTATGCAGAAGTTGGGGAAACGATCACTGAAAATGGAATTGGGGGAGAGAAAGCGCTCGATATCTTCAAACACGTTTTAGCCCAAGCATGTATCTCTACCGATCACCCGCGCTATTTAGCATTTATCCCATCGGCACCAACTGAATCTGCGAACTTATTTGATCTCGTTGTTGGTGCATCCGCGCTCTACGGTGGTTCATGGTTAGAAGGCGCCGGCGCAGTCTTTGCTGAGAATCAAGCGCTTAAGTGGCTCAGCAATCTTGCTGGTCTACCGCAATCATCGGGCGGTGTCTTTGTCCAAGGTGGAACAGTCGGAAATCTCTCCGCACTGGTTGCAGCTCGCCATGATGCACGTAGCAAATATCCAAACGTTAAACGTTGGGCGATTGCCTGCTCGAATGAGGCCCACTCGTCGATCAAATCTGCCGCTGATGTAATGGATGTTGAGATTGTTGCGATTGAGACCGATAAGAACCACAAATTGCAAGGCAGTACCGTTGCTTTCGACGTAGATCAATATCATCGACTCAATCCTGAGAATCGAATTTTCGCCATCGTTGCAACAGCGGGAACCACAAATCTTGGCATCATCGATGATCTCGAAGGTATCGGAAATGCAGCCAACGACCGTGGGATTTGGTATCACGTTGATGGCGCATATGGTCTTGCTGC
>JBJTHB010000006.1:0-10681 GCA_046094245.1 Actinomycetota bacterium | reverse complement strand
TGGCGGCTTCATCCAATACTCGCTTGATTTCGGGATGATCCGGATCGGTATTGGTAACAATTTCTAGATGAGCATGTGAATCGATGCATGCGACGGGAAGTGCCTCAGGTAGTGGCGCTGGTTGTCGATCGAGATCTCGATTATGCCGATCTGCCATAGAAAATTTAGTTCTCGAGTTCAGGAAGCCGAGGAAAGAGAATTTCGCCTTTAGAGATTCGAGTGCCTGGCGTGAGCTGTCCCCACGTGGCAACGTCACCTATTTTCTGTGCGCCAATTTCACCAAGAGACTGTGTTGCGCCAAGAGATTCCCAGAGTTTGGTCGTAGATATCGGCATGATTGGATGCAGCAATACAGCAAGCGCACGTAAAGATTCAGCAGTGTTATAGAGAATCTCATCTAATTCAGCCTTGCGGGCCGGCTCTTTTGCGACCAACCATGGCTCTTTTGTAGTTACATAGCCATTAACGGTCTTACAGAATTCCATAATCATATTGATGCCAGTTTGGAAATCCAGCTTTGTGATTGCGGCATCAGTTTGATCTACCGTCGACTTCAGCGCTTTAGCCAAGGCTTCATCGTGAGCAACAGCAGGAAGGACGCCCTCACAGTATTTCTCAACCATTGCTGCCAAACGTGAAGCAAGATTTCCAAAATCATTTGCAAGTTCGCTTGTATAACGAGCTGCCATATCTTCCCAAGAGAAAGAGCCATCGCTGCCAAAGGGAATTGCGCGCATGAAGTAATAGCGGAATGCATCAACACCAAAATGATTCGTAATGTCCGCGGGTGCAATTCCGGTCAGTTTGCTCTTACTCATCTTCTCTCCACCAACAAGTAACCAACCGTGGGCGAAAACTTTCTTTGGGACGGGAAGATTTGCGGCCATCAACATTGCGGGCCAGATAACTGCATGAAAACGAAGGATGTCTTTCCCGACCAGATGAACATCTGCCGGCCAAGTCTTTCCAAAGAACTTACCGCCTTCACTATCTGCAGGATCGGTGAGACCAACAGCTGTTGCATAATTCAATAGCGCGTCGAACCAGACATATACAACTTGCTTGGTGTCCCAAGGGACAGGAATTCCCCAGTTAAATGTCGAGCGCGAAATCGAAAGATCAGAAACTCCGCCTTCAAGGAAGGCCACAACCTCATTACGGGCGCTAGCAGGTTCGCAGGCCTCTGGATTTTTCCGGTAATGATCCAACAGAGGTTGAACAAAAGCTGACAACTTAAAGAACCAGTTAGTTTCACTCACCATCTCAACCGGTTTTGAGTGGATTTTGCATTTACCTTCATCGAGATCACCCGGAAGTTTAAATTCCTCACAACCAACGCAATATGGGCCTTCGTATTTTCCTTCGTAAATGAATCCCGTTTCCATCAATCCCTGGAGGAATTTCTGGACCCGCTCCATGTGGCGAGGCTCGGTGGTGCGAATGAAATCGTCATTTGCTATCTCTAGATGCTTCCAGACCGGCTTCCACGCTTCCTCAACCAAGCGATCACACCATTGTTGAGGTGGAGTGTTATTTGCTTCAGCAGTGCGCATGACTTTCTGGCCGTGTTCATCGGTGCCAGTTAAGTACCAGACGGATTCACCTTTCTGGCGATGCCAACGAGTCAGGAAATCTCCAGCAACAGTTGTGTATGCGTGACCAATATGAGGCGCATCGTTGACGTAATAGATAGGGGTCGTGAGATAGAACGATTTTTGCGCACTCGACATGGGTGGGATTCTATCTACTTCTCAGTGACCATGATGTCGAACACTTTCCGCTTTGGAATGCGCAATTCTTGTGCGGTCAAAGCAATCGCTTCCTTTCGCGATATTCCTGATGCTTCGTTTCGGTGGACGATGGATGCAATTTCTTTATCCGAAAGTTCAGATTGTGAAGGATCGTAGCCCGCTATAACCACGGTGAATTCGCCCAGCATTTCTTTGCTTTGTGACCATGCGAATAATTCATCCAGCGTTCCACGTACCGTCTCTTCATAGGTTTTGGTGATTTCACGGCAGATCGCACCTTGTCGATCTCCGCCACAATACTTACGCAGAGCATCAAGTGTTTCGATAATACGATGTGGGGATTCAAAGAGGACAAGAGTACGAACTTCATGAGCTCGCTCTTGACACCATGTGTCGCGCGCACCAGATGTACGTGGTGGGAATCCATCAAAAGCAAAACTATCTGTTGGTAATCCAGAGAGCGCTAACGCTGCAAGAACTGCGCTCGGTCCTGGAATTACACTTACTTTGAAACCTTTATCTACCGCCATACGAACAGCGCGATAACCTGGATCACTAACCGATGGCATACCCGCATCGGTCACAAGGAGAACTTTGTGGCCGGCTGAAAGCTTTGCTTCAATCTCCTCAAGGCGAATGACCTCATTTCCCTCGAAGAATGAGAGAACTTGAGCACGACATTCGATCTCCAAATCCTTGCACAGTCTCATAAAGCGACGGGAGTCTTCCGCCGCAACAACATCTGCAGTTGTGATTGCCTCTTTTAGGCGTGATGAAGCATCTCCGACATTTCCTAATGGCACCGCCGCTAAGACCAATTCGCTCACTGCGTCATTATGGCGGTCAGTATCCTTAGGGCTCATGAACGCTCTCGTCGCAGATCTCAATCGTCGAATCTCGCGACGCAGCCAGATCAATCTCAGCTTGGCGCTCGTTCTGATATTCGCTGCCGTAACGAGGTTCATCAATCTTGGCCGTCCACATGAATTGGTCTTTGATGAGGTCTATTACGTCGACGGAGCGCGCGACTTCCTCCAATCAGGAGTGGAGATAGACGGTGGCTCACCCGAGTTCATCGTTCATCCTCCCATTGGAAAGTGGGCAATTGCGCTAGGAATCAAGGCCTTTGGCGACAACTCATTTGGCTGGCGATTTACTGCAGCGCTTGTAGGAGTACTTTCAATCGCTCTGCTGTATCTCATCACCCAAAGACTTTTTCATTCGAACTTCCTGAGTATCGCTGCTGCATTATTGATGTCGCTGGATGGACTCCACCTCGTTATGTCCCGTACTGCTCTCCTTGACATCTTTCTATCTTTTTTTCTATTGCTCACCTTTTATTCATTGATAACTAATCGTTTCTGGCTTATGTCGGTTTCAATGGGTCTGGCTTTGGGGACAAAATGGAGTGCGATCTACGTACTTGCAGCACTTGGTATCTACCTGCTCATAAGCCGCCGGGAGTTTGTTAAGACTACGTTGCAGTGCGGCGTAATTCCACTTCTTGTCTATGTTGGTTCATGGAGTGGTTGGTTCTTAAGTGAGAAAGGATGGAGTCGTGATTTCTCAACTAATCCACTTCTCTCGTGGATTCACTATCACCGAGAGATGCTTAATTTTCATACTGGTCTCACCACAGAACATTCCTACGAAGCAAGTGCATGGAATTGGTTAATCCTCGGAAGACCAACATCCTTCTTCTACGCAACACCAAAGAGTTGTGGCGCTTCGAGTTGTTCGCAAGAGGTTCTTGCCATTGGAACTCCGCTCTTATGGTGGATTGGTCTCATCGCTCTCTTTGTGACATTGGGCTACTTCATCCATCGTCGTGAACGTAGCGCTGGACTGATACTCATGTTCTGGCTCGCAAGTTATCTGCCGTGGCTAGGCTTTCCCGAACGAACGATGTTCTTCTTCTATGCCATCGCATTCCAACCATTTATGATCTTGGGAATCATTTATATCGCCCACAAAGCGCTCGAGAAAGATGAGAGCAGAGTCGAACGCAAGCGTTATCTCCTAGGTTTGATAGCGCTCATTGCCCTCTGTTTTGCCTATTTTTTCCCACTCTTTGTGGGGGGAGTCATGACATACGCAGATTGGTACGCGCGGATGTGGTTTTCGAACTGGATTTAGTTACTCGCCTGAGGCGCGCAGACTGCGAATCTGTTCTTCGATTTCATCAGCTTGAACTTGATCAAAGATCTGATCTCTTGCTGGCGCCATCGCTTCGCGCATGGCTCTTTCCTGGGCCTCACTCCATGCGCCAGGAATGGTCAAATCGATCACTCGACGTTGAATAGCTGCTTTTGGTGCCGAGACATAACTTGGAGATGGAATAGCAGTTGGTTCCCAGGTACCTGAATTCTGATTCGAACTTCCTTTTGGAAGTATGACGATGCTCTGAACTTCTTCAGTATATGAGGCCACGCGTTCGGATAGCGGAGTCCATTGTTCGCCTGATGAAAGTCCTTCAAAAATTGTGCGCTTAGTGCTGGCGCTCTTCGAGCGCGCGATAATTTCAGAGTAGTTGCGAGAAGATGGTTGTGCGGAAGTTTTTTGAATTGAACGTGCGCGCTTAACTTCTTCCTGAACTAGATGGATCTGATGACGCGCATGTACCACATAGAGTGCAAAGGCTGAGATAGGAAGCATCATGATGATTGGCGAAACGAGACCAACAATCGCAAACAACGCCACAACAAACGTTAAACCAATTATGGAGAAGAAAAGGATTCGACGAACTGCGACTTGTTGCTCGCGACGACGTGCAATCTCTTCATAATCAGGAGCCGCATTTCCTGAAGTAACTCCGACGACCTTCATAGTCTTTTCAAATTTCTCGACTGTACGTCCGGAGACTTCTTCATGAGTGGAGATCCAGCGTGGAAGGAAATAGGCAATCCACATTCCTACGATGATGAGGTAGATAAGTCCTGATCCCACGAATCCCAACCCTAAAGGTAAGAATTGGACTTTTCGGGTATTTCCCCCGTTGTTACACGAAGTTTTTTTGTGAGGTTAGATTCGCGGATTTTCTTTTACATAACAGAGATGATCTCGCCAAGCCCCGTCAATATGAAGATATCTCGGCCGTAAACCTTCAAAGACATAACCAGATTTCTCAGCCACTCGTTTTGATGCAGCATTCTCAGGTCTTAGATTTATTTCAATCCTATGTAAACCAAGTTCTTCCAATCCATATCTGGTGAGTTCCCGAACTGCTCGAGTTGTCAGACCTTTATTGGCATATCTCTGATCAATCCAGTAACCGATATGACCACCGCGATATGCGCCATAAGAAATACCTCCCAATGTGATCTGCCCAATCAGGTTTCCACCAAACCAGATCGCAAGTGAGAGCGAACGTCCCGCCCTTCCTTCTCGTTGGTGGAACTTCACCATCTCAAAAAAGGTAGGAAGATTCTTGTTTTCTTCCGCAATTGGAGATGTGGCCTCCCATGGAGTCAGCCATTCTCGATTAGCTCTGCGAGTTTCAAGCCAAGCTCCTCGATCACGGTATCTCAGTGGACGCAGCGTTATCTCACCGTCAGTGAGGACCAGTGGCCACGCGTTCATCGAAATGCGAGACATTGTTAGGTGAAGCGGCGTTCCAAAACGAGGACTTCAACTTCTTCTCCTGCACGTGCTCCAGTCGCATTCTCCGGGATCACAACAAGTCCCGTTGCATCAGAAAGCGCGACTAGATCGTTTTGATTCTCTAACACGGTCACGAGTCGTCGTTGCGGATTATCGGTCGAGAGAATTGCGCGCACAAAGGAATGTCGACCACTCTCGCTCATAACATCATTGGTGAGGGTCGCTTTAATGACTGGTCGATGGATGTCGTAGAGCCCCATCATGTTTCGAATCATCGGTCGGATAAACAGCTCAGTTGAGATATAGGCAAATATTGGATCTCCAGGAAGCGCAACTACTGGAGTTTGATCAGGTCCAATAGTTCCAAATGCATGACGGCCAGTACCTTCAATCAATGGCATAACTTCCCGAACTTTGCCGAGTTGAACCAAAACAGAATAAATAAGGTCAAAAGATTCATCGTGACTTTCACCGCAAATAACCACAAGATCAGCACGAACGAGTTGGTCCTCCACCACGTCCTTTAATCGCTCCGCAGTCTCCGGAATCGTATGAACGCGATATCCGACTGCACCAGCTTCCTTGACCGCAGTCGTAAGCAGCCAAGAATTCGCTTCAAACTCATCTTCACGATCGCGAAGTTGAGAGCCTGGCTCCACTAAATCTGCACCAGCAGAGACCACAACAACTCGAGGTTGGGGACGAGTTGCAAGATGATCAAGGCCTAGAGATGCTGCAAGTCCGATTTGTGTTGAACGGATACGTGAACCAGCTTTCATTACGACCCGATCGCCGGCCGAAACATCAAGAGCCAACGTGGCGCCATGTGCATCAAGAAGGGGCATATCAAAAGCCGCCAAGGGTTTCGCAAGCGTGAGCAGCTCAGCGGCGAGTTCGGCTACCTTCAACGTTTCGCTCATGCCACAACCCTACTTTGTAACTACGATTTTCCCGTGGATTCCAGAAAAAGCGAATTGCGAAAACGTTTTCGCGAAGAACGAGAATTCCATCATGAGGCGGTAGATGTAGAGAGTCTTCGCTTTGAGCACCTGATTTCGTCTCGCGAATTTCTCACAGCCTCAGTAATCGCTAGCTATAACTCTTATGGAACAGAGCCTGAGACCCGATACATCAACGAAGAGATCCTTGCTAAGAAGAAACTCTTACTCATTCCGCGGATGTTGCCGGATAAGGATTTGGAATGGGTGCAATGGAATGGCTCAAGAGAAAACCTTCAACTTAATGGAAATCATTACGAACCTTTGGGTGATGCTTACTCTGGCCCGATTGATCTCGTCATAGTTCCTGCGTTGCATGTAGATCGAAAGGGAAACCGACTAGGGCAAGGTGGCGGTTCTTATGATCGAACACTGAAAGGTCTCAATGCGTGGAAAATCGCCTTGGTCTATGCGGGCGAACTAACAAGTGAAGAAATTCCAGTGGAAACACATGACCAGCCCGTGGATGCAGTAGCCACTCCCGAATTGTTAGTGCGTTTTACAAGACAGAATTGAGATTGCGAGCCATCACCAAGCGCTGGACTTGGTTTGTGCCTTCATAGATCTGCGTTAGTTTCGCATCGCGCATCATTCGCTCAACCGGATAATCGCTGACATAACCGTAACCACCAAGAACTTGAACCGCATCGGTTGTTACTTTCATCGCCACATCTGTTGCGTAGCATTTCGAAGCCGCAGAGAAGAATGTCAGGTCTGCTGCTGAATCCTCACTCTTGCTAGCGGCGGCGTATGTGAGTTGGCGGGCAGCAGCTATCTCCATCGCCATATCAGCCAACATGAACTGCACCGCTTGGAAATCAAATATTGGCTTACCGAATTGTTTACGTTCGTGCGCATACTTCGTTGCAACTTCAAAGGCACCTTGTGCAATTCCTAGAGCTTGCGCGGCAATCGTGATGCGTGTGTGATCGAGCGTCTTCATCGCTAATCCGAATCCCCCACCAATGTCACTAATCCGGCGGTCATCACCAATTTCTACATTGTCGAAATAAACCTCACGAGTTGGTGAACCTTTAAAGCCCATCTTCTTCTCATGAGCCCCGAAGGAAACTCCCGCGTCGCTCTTTTCAACTACGAATGCCGTAATTCCTTTCGAACCTTTCTCAGGATCGGTCGAAGCAAGAACGGTATAGAAATCTGAAAATCCAGCATGAGAGATCCACTTTTTACTTCCATTCAATACCCAGTCATCACCTCTGCGGACTGCCTTCGTCTTCATCGCCGCCGCATCAGATCCTGCCTCAGATTCCGATAAGCAATAAGAAAAACCTTTTCCTTGAGCTAGAGGTGTTAGCCAACGTTTCTTCTGTTCATCACTTCCACCCAGCATCAACGGAACTGAACCGAGTTTGTTGACAGCTGGAATAAGAGACGAAGAGGCACATACACGTGCAACTTCTTCGATGATGATCACAACGCCCAGCGCATCGGCGCCTTCGCCTCCATATTGCGTGGGGACGTGAGCCGCAGCAAGTCCGGCACTTTGCAGCGCATCAAAAGCTTCTTGTGGGAAACGCGCATTTGCATCGACATCATGTGCAAACGGTTGAATTTTTTTATCTGCCAGCGCACGAACGCTCTCGCGTAGAGCTTGGTATTCCTCAGGTAGCGAGAAGAGCGATTCCATGGGCCGAATACTACTTATCTTCTCGCGAAGATAACTTTCGAAGATATTCGTTGTACTCCGCTAGGTCTACCGCAGATCTCTTGTCAGCGCGGCTGGCTTCCCGTGCATCTGAGCGCATCCATTGGATGAATGTTGCGATTAAAGCCACCACGATAGGAATCTCCCCCATAGCCCAACCGATAGCGGCTCCAACTTTCTGATCGCTCAATAAGTCTGTTGCCCACGGCCTTTCGAGAAGCGCGTAATAACCTCCATCGATCAGGCTACTTGCGGACATCAAAGCGACCGAGAAGAAAGCATGAATGCTCATTGCAGCGAGCAACATAACGATTCGCACTAGATGATGTACGCGACGTGGATTTGGATCAATTCCAACGATTACGTGGAAGAAGAGCAGACCTGCTGCAATGAAATGTAAATCCATAGCCATATGACCAAAGTGGCTCGACATCAATTCCCCAAATAATGGTGTGAAGTACAGAGCGAAAAGTGAACCATCAAATATTGCTAGTGCAACGATCGGATGGGTCCAAATCGCCGTTGGTTTAGAGTGCAAAAGAGATAGAAGGAGACCACGAATTCCCCGCTCCTCTTTATTGCGGCCAATTGGCAGAGTCCTCAAAGCAAGTGTTATCGGCGCACTAAGAATGATTGCAATGGGCGCAATCATGCTCAAAACCATATGAGCCATCATGTGATACTGAAAAGAAAAGTGAGCGTACAAACCAAGGCCACCACTTGTGGCGTAATCAAGCAAGCTAATTCCAATAGCAAATGAAATAGTTCGTCCCACGGGCCACTTCACCCCACGGCGAGAAAGCGCTACTACTCCGCGGATATAGAGCGCCGTCACAAATATCAATAATCCAAGAATCAATCCATTTGCTTCATATTCAAAGAAGACTCGGTTCAAAGTTGGAGCATCCGGCATTGATATGCCGACCAGTTCACGAGTCTTATCAAACGCCCCAGAAACATCTTCGACAGGAGTGAATCGATTCAAGATTGCGCCGATACTCATAAGGGCAACAAGTAAGGCCACTTCAAATGGGAAAAGTTGGTTAACTCTTATTTTCTCTCTCATCCGAGCGGCAATAACAAGCACAATGATCGTTAGACCAACTTTCATGGCTATCAGAGCGCCGTAGCTGGTGAACCAATCTTGTGACAGACGAAGCCTGGTCCAAGCGTTCATCGCACCACTCATCACAACGGCCGCAGAAGACCAGAGCGCAATCGATGAAACTCGAGAAAATGCAACTTCTTTTGCTTCAGCAGACATCAACAACAATGCAACGACGGCTCCAATCCACATAGAAAGTCCGAGCACATGAATGACAAGAGAGCCGATTGCAAGGCCATGACTACCAAGGGCACTTGAATGGCTCTGAAAGACTGGCGCGAGAACTCCAGCAAGCGCTGCAATCAATAGCCAGATCGCTCCGCCATTTCTCTTGACTCTGCTACCAAGAATGAATATCAGAAGCGCCATCACAATTTGGAACGTTAGTAATTTTCCTAGAGTAATTTGGGTTGCAAAGGAGCGGATGACATTCCATTTCAAAACTTCACTGATAGGCGAATCAAAGATTTGTGAGAGGGTCGAGAGGAAATTACCAACAGCTGCAATCACCCAAAATCCAGATGACAGGAAAAGAAACTTTTCTGTCTTGTGCGCTTCATTCGTTAACCAACCATCGCGCTCCCTCAAGAGGAAAGATAAGGAGAGAAGAGTTGCAACAACCATGACAGCAGCACCTGTGTTGGCGATCTCAAAAATCACGCGGGCCTCGTATCTCAATTAGCGTTGCCAAAAACTCATCCCTAAGATTACGCCCGTGCCGACGTATCAGTACCAATGCAATGCCTGTGAGCATGCTTTTGAGGTAGTGCAATCCTTCACAGATGCAGCGATCTCGGTATGTCCGGAGTGCGGCAAAGATGTTCGCAAGATTTATTCAAATGTCGGTATTGTCTTTAAGGGCTCAGGTTTCTATAAAACGGATTCTCAATCCAAGAAGACTGAAGCGCCAGCTCCAAAACCTGCGCCGACTACTGCGACGCCAACGAAATCTGATTAACCGTGGTGGGGCGGCTTATCGCCTTTAATTTCTTCGTCACGAGTGACATCTATCTCGTTATCAATCTCATCTGAGGTCACAGAAGGAAGAATCTCGCTCATTTGATTCCTAATGATCGTTGTACACCATTAATAACTAATGGAAATGAATTCTTTGGCATGAGCCCTTCGATAATAAGTGAACTTGCGCCATGGACCGCTGACCAGACAATTACCTCGCCACCCATTCGAGCGCTTTTAGTTATTAGTCCCGATTCATGTAGTTCGTCTAAGCTTTGAGATAACAAGAGCCAAGCTTTACTGTCGTGGCTCTTTGTTAAGTCATGTTCGCAGAAACCGCCAAAAATCAGGCGATAGAGATTTGGTTCAGCAAGCGCCCATTTGAAATACGCTTTACCAAGAGCTTCAAATCTCTCTCGGGCCGCTCGTGCGCCTTTTCCAGAAATCTTTTCTATCGCTCTCTCCTGCATTTCAGCCAAATTTGCGAAAAGACGTTCACCTACCGCTGAAACCAAAGAATCTTTATCCTGAAAGTAGTGATATGAAGCGCTTGGACTAACTCCAACATCGGCCGACACAGCTCTTAGCGATAAGTGATCAGGCC
>JBJTHB010000005.1:0-3245 GCA_046094245.1 Actinomycetota bacterium | reverse complement strand
TGTGTGTTGATGTACTCCCCCAAATTTGTATGAGGTCATAGAGTTCATGATTTCACTAGCACTCAGATTCACCTTTGACGTGCGTCCCGCACCAGTCGTACCACTTGCCGCCACAACGACGATGTCGCTTGTGTCTATCGCTCCAGCCCGCGCTGCAGGAGCGGCTGCAAGCGCGATTGACGTGGCATAACACCCAGGATTTGCGACACGAGTGGCTGTTGAGATTTCGTTTCGCTTGCCCGGGATCTCAGGAATGGCATATAGCCATGATCCTGCGTAAGAATCGTTGTAATACTTTTTCCAGGACGCTTCGCTCTTGAGACGGAAATCGGCTCCCAAATCAACAATCTTAGTTTTCGGAGCGATCCCGGATGTTAGGGCTGCTGACTCTCCATGAGGTAGCGCTAGGAAAACCAAATCACACTTATTGATCTCTTCTACTGATGTCGAGGAAAAGGTTTGGGAGCTATATGAAGCAAGATGAGAATGAATAGAACTAATGCGTTCGCCAGCATTTGAGCCTGCCGCAATGTAACTCGGCTTGAACGTTGGGTGCTTAGCTAATAGGCGCAAAAGTTCGCCGCCGGCATACCCACTCGCCCCGACAACTCCAATTTTCATGACCCAAGGCTACCGAGATATGCATATCTATGCAAATCCATGCATATTTATGCAATTAGCTTCGGATAGTTGCTCCGCAGCGCTTGGTCGCCGCCGCTCCCGCGGCTATGCGCAACTCCGAGACTTCGTCGGCGGTCAAAGTTCGCGACGGCGCACGGAAAACCAATGAGAAGGCAAGTGAAACTTGAGCCTCCCCTTCTTTCTGGAAACGGTCAAAAAGGTGGATGCTTTCGAGTAGTTCTCCGGCTCCTTCCACAAGCGCAGCCTCCACTTGTGCAGCCGATATCTTTTCGTCAACGAAGAGCGAGATATCTTGAATCGCAGCCGGCATTGTATTGACTGGGCGGGCTTGAATCGCCGTTGAGAATGGCAGCGCATCGACAATGACGACGAATGCCACAGTCCGTTCCGGTAATCCTAGAGCAGCTGAGACGCGAGGGTGTATCTCTCCAGCATGTGCAACAGGCTGATTATTGATGCGGAACTCAGCACATCGACCTGGATGCCAGGGAGCCAATTCAACATTTGTGACTGTAAATTCATTGCCAGTTTCAGCGATGAGTTCTGCAGCAAGGTCTACTGCATCGCTCCACTCGACCGATCGTCCCTTACCCCACCAGCCAGATTTTGCGAATTCACCTGCAATGACGCCACCAATATGGAGCGCTTGTTTCGGAACACTCTCATAAATCTTCTTAATTTGAGCAGGTGTTGGTTTCTTAGCGGTACTGACATTTCCGACAGAATCGAGTTTTGTTGTATCTCTAAATACTGATCCCGTCTCAAAGAGAGCGACTGATTTCTCTCCGCGCGCCAAGTTTCGAGCGGCAGCGCTCAATAATCCAGGAGTGAGATGAGTCCGCAAATACGGAAACTCATCGGACATCGGATTTGCAATCTTGAATGTTTTCGCGCGATCGCCCGTGAATCCAAAGAGTTTCATCTGTTCATCGCTGACGAATGGATAGTTGTGTACTTCAACAAGTCCACGATTAGCGAGCTTCAAAGCAAATGCGCGCTTCCGCTGTTGCAGCGAAGTCAGGCCCGAACGTCCACTCTTACCGATCTTCGCTTCAGGCAAGATTGAAGGGATGCGGTCGTATCCGAAGTAACGCGCTACTTCCTCGGCAAAATCAGGTAGGTCACAAAGATCTGGGCGCCACGTAGGAACCCCAACGACAAACTTCTTTCCCATCTTACGCACCGAACAACCAATGGCAGTGAGTGCTTTGTGCACCTCTTTATCTGTGTATGCCGTGCCAATAAGACTCGAGATCTCTGTAGAAGTCACAGACACGTTACGTCTCTTGATGGGAACGCTCTTTGACGAGGTGCCTACATAGATTGCACCGGCGTATTCCATCAGCAACAACGCAGCTCGCGCCGAGGCAAGTTCAGCTAATTCAGGATCAACGCCACGCTCAAATCGTCGCGATGCTTCGGAGCTAAGAATGTGTCGTCGCGAATTGCGCGCAATCGAAACTGAATCGAAATGAGCAGCTTCTAAGGCTATAGATACGGTGAACTCTGTGACTTCAGAGTCCAATCCACCCATCGTTCCGGCTAAAGCCAAGACTTTCTTATCGTCTGCGATTAGTAGATCATCAGAGGATAACTTTCGCTTCTGATTATCAAGTGTTACGAGCTCTTTGTACTTGCCTGCTCGCTGTACACGCAGCGTTCCAGAAATCTTTGCCGCATCAAAAGCGTGAAGAGGTTGGCCTAATTCGAGCATTACGTAATTGGTGATATCTACCGCAAGAGAAATTGGGCGCATGCCTGATTGTGTTAACCGACGCGCCATCCAGGAAGGCGTAGGGCTTAATGGATTTACGTTCGTTAAAGAACGAAGATAGATTCGATCCGCTCCAGTCTTGTCAGTTATGACAACCGGAGTAACTTTTCCTCGCTTCTTCTTACGTTCGAGAGAAGTGAGAATGCTCTTTGAAACTACATCTCTAAATGGCAGACCAAGGGCCATCGCCAATTCTCGAGCTGCGCCTCGAACACTCATTGCATAACCGCGATCTGGATTGACAGCAATGTCGATGATGGGATCATCAGCACCGAGGACTGTGAGCGCCGGAGCGCCAACTTTCAGGTTCTTCTCTTGTAAAACGATGATGCCGTTATGGTCATCTCCAAGACCAAGTTCGCGAGCCGAACAGATCATGCCGTTACTTGTCTTTCCATACGTCTCTCGGGCAGAAATCGCAAAGTTTCCAGGAAGGACCGCACCGGGTAGAGCAACTACGACGTAATCTCCAGTTTCAAAGTTTGTGGCACCGCAGATGACGAATCTTCTCTGTTTCTCCCCACAATCAAGTCCGACATATCGAATCGGTTTCTTGAGCCCAGTGAGCTCTTCAATGCTCTCAACTTTTCCAACTACCAAAGGACCTTTAATGTTTGCTGCAGGATTTTCAACGCCTTCAACTTCAAAACCCACTTTTACGAAACCCGCGACAATCGCATCAAGAGATGTGTTCTTGGGAAGGGTAACGAACTCTCGAAGCCACGATAACGGAAGTTTCATCGCATACCCGTTCCGAATTGTCTTGAGAAACGAACATCACCTTCGACGATATCGTGCATGTCTGTTATTCCATGGCGAACCATCAAAG
>JBJTHB010000004.1:0-5244 GCA_046094245.1 Actinomycetota bacterium | reverse complement strand
TTGCCGTGCTGGTGCAGATGTACGAACTGTTGCTGTATTACCTTGGAACCGATTAGGAGCAGAAAGTGATTCACCACTTGTCATTACTAATCGGAGCTTGCTCGGGTTTGCTGGATCGATATCGGTATCCAGCCGTACCAGAACAACAGGACCGGTCTTCAAAGGGAAGTTACCGGCCACACCTAGTTTTCTATTGCAGTGTATGAACTGCGTTGCATTATCGGGATCAACCGCAAGCGTCGTGGATGCAGAACCACAATGCCAGATTCGGATGATGTTCTTATCTTCTTCGAGATCGACGGTATCAACCAGATAGTTAGTACCCGATCCCAAAGCCTCCAAAAGCAGCATCGTTACTGCGCCATATACATCCCTCTCGCAGGCAGCGGGAGTGCCACTTGTGGCAGTTCTACCCATTGCGCCACATGGACAGGCGCCAAGATCCACAGCGAAATCTGGCCAGCAGCGCATCGCAATCGCAGAGAGATCGTTTGATTCGATCCACTTCTGCAACGCCACGCGAGTACTAGCGTTGATCCGCGCTTCTTTTTCTGGAACATCCTTGAGTGATGGTTGTGCGGCGCATGCATCTTTGTACTCCGCGCTTTCTTCATCTAGCGGAACTGCCGCGATGTCAGCAAAGATTTCTGGGATTGATTTATTGATGACGTTCAAACCGAATTTTTCTTGCAGAATTTCTGCGTCATAGGTACATGGAGTGAATCCTGCGGGAGCATCGCCAATCGCACCAATGGCGCGGCCACGAAGTTTTGCCAAGGATTCTTGTACTTTTGTGGAATCTGCTAGTTCACTCTTTATCGCAGTGGGTTGGCCAACATTCGGCAAAGTTCCAGCCAGCGCAGATTTCAAAGCTTCCTTCACATGAGGCTCTTCCGGATTGCCATGCAGGTGAGTTATCCGTTTTCCATTTACTCGGAGAGCATGAGCTGCGAGATTCGATCCACACATCGAGTTCAGGAGTAGACGATCTCCCACTTCCCCAAATTCACGAACCGACCACAATAGAACTTCACCTTTTACTTTCGACAGAAGTGAAACGGCCGCCGATGCATCAGCGAACGATGCGTTAAAGAGAATGTATAACTTCTCATCGTGCTTGAGGTTTGCTTCCGCACTTGCAGTATCTTCTGGCGTCATCACAAGTGACGTTGGTCCATTGATGGTAGCGCCAACCTCAGTTAAAACTTCGCGCGCTCCATCGAAAAAGCGTTGGGCAGCAGCCACATCAAAGGTTGGTCGCGCTAATGGAATCAGAGTGCAGCTGCTCATTAATTCCACCCCGCAGGCAAAATCTCACTCATCAGAACTGGACGTCCTTCGGCGATGCTCTTCTGTGCAGCCAAGCCTGTGGCCACGCTCCGCAGGCCATCTTCCAGCGTAACTTCGGGCGCTTTTCCACCTTGGATCGCGTTGAAGAACTTCACATGCTCGAGATATGAAGCCCCGTAGTGAAAACCGTTGTATTTGATCGAGTCATTCCAAACTTTTCGAACATCTACTTTGGGTTTAGAAGCATCGTGGGTCCACTCTTTGAAATTTCCTACTGCGCTTCGCTTGCCATGGCGAAGCTCCAATGAGGGCAAGAAAGACTCAACTTTGCCAGCATCTCCCGTGACTGAGATACATTCTTTATCGACGGTATTTTCGGCAAACATACAGAGATCAAGCATTGCGCGTTTTCCGCTGGCATATTCAACGATGACATATGCGCTATCGAGCATGTCTGCGCGTTTTCCATCATGTACTTCGTCAAGGAAATTTACTCGCTGTCCGCCAGAAGCAAAGACACGAACAGGACGTTCACCTGAGATATGGTCCATAAGATTGAAATAGTGGCAGCACTTCTCGACTAAAGTTCCGCCAGTTTTCTCGGTATATCTATTCCAATTCCCCACTTTGGGATAAAAAGGTTCGCGATGCTCGCGAATTGTGACTTGGTGAACTTCTCCGACTCCACCGCTATGGACAATCGAAATGAGTTCTGCTACCGGCGGCATATATCGATATTCGAGTCCCATCCATACCAAGCCAGTTCGATTCTTCGACCACTCAATAACTTTGAGACAATCATCAATCGTTGTGCAGAGTGGTTTTTCAATGAAAACATGAAGTGACGTTGCAAGTGCATCTTTCAAAACATTGACGTGCGTGTGATTGGGGGTTGCAATAATGACTGCATCAATGAGGCCAGAGTTCAATAGATCATTGTGGTCGGTGAAAACTTTTACCTCAGCGCCGAGTTGCTTGATTGCGAGGTTCCGTGAGCCCTCATCAGGATCTGAGATCGTAGTAACGCTTGCGCCATCGATGAATCGGAGATTTTCAGCATGTTCGCGACCCATCGCGCCAACGCCGATAATTCCGTAACGCACCATCGAGTTACTCTCCCTACGAAAGGAAGTGGTCAGTGGTCTGACCACTTGAATGGGGCGAGTCTTGTGCGAGATTGAGCCTGGGTCAATGCCTTTGAACGGGCTTTTTGATAACGATTGGGTTACCGCACCGCGATCGCTGGTCGGTTTCGACCTGCGATTTCAATCGATGGCCAGCTTGAATCCTCGGTGATGATCTCCAAGCCCGTGGGAGTAGTAATGAGCGTGTCCTCAACTTTGAGCCCTTCAGCACTGGGGTTCCAGGCAATCGCATTATTCAATCCGATTAACTGGGGAGTCTTCTCGTGCGCGGGGAAGTCTCGAGGTAAATATCCCGTTGGGCCACCTTGATGATGCTTCGTCCATTCATCGCGAGCAAATCCATGAGTGAGATAAGCCCGCTCTCCTGCCGTGAATGCTTCAGCAAAAGTTGCGCCAACTTTCGTCCCATCAAGAAATGCTGCTTCAACATTCAGCAGTCGTTGATAACTATCTTGCATCTCTGAACTAATTTTTTTGAAACTCACGATCCTGGTAACGCTAGCGATGAGACCTTTGCGACGAGCACAGATAACACCCATAGCAATCGATCCCAGAGAATTGGGGGTTGGTAGCGGATGGCGGAAGTTATGGATACGTGATTCTCCAGCCACGAGCAATACAACTGGTTCTAGATTTCTCTCCCAGAGTTCTTCGGCAATTTCGCCGGCTACCTCGACTTCGTTCATATCGGGATCAATGTCGAGCATCGCTTCCCCCAGCGCAGCTGAGGCATCTTTACCAATCTCTCGAAGGCGATTGACTTCATAATCTGTAAGAGTGCGACGGAGAGCTTCAATATCGGCTTGAAGATTTACCCGATCGCTCTCAGCGCCATCGACGCCAATTCGTTCACCCTTTGGTAATTGTCCTTCGCGACCTTCAAACCAATTGATGACAACGAGCTCTTCATCACCAGAAAGTTCCTCCGCCAGCAAACGCGGCGCCTCAATCTTGTTTGTGACTACGACAATGCGATCTCGATAGACAATGACATCAAGACACGAGAGTTCAAGAGTGGTGGGAATATGTGCTCGCCCGCCGATGATCCATGCGACGTTAGCGCCCTTTTTCAAGACGACTGCATCGAGGTTCTTAGCCTCAAGTAAAGCCTTGATTCTGGCTCGCTTTTCGCGTTGCTCAAGGACTTTACTCATAGCAATAACTTACGAGAGAAGCGTCGAAACTTCGACACCAAATCGGGCGAGTTCTGCTTTTCCACCATCAACAGCTGTGAGAACAAAGGGCTTTCCATCTGGCGCAATGCAATAAGAGTTCTCAAAGTGCGAGCCGTGTGATTTATCGACTGTGACAACAGTCCAATTATCGGCGAGCACTTTCGTCTTCTCAGAACCCATCGTAATCATCGGTTCGATTGCGAAGACCATTCCAACTTCAATGGTAGGGCCATGTCCAGGTTTACCGTAATTGAAGATGTGCGGCTCCATATGCATTGCAGTTCCGATTCCATGTCCACCGTACTCGCGCAAAATTCCATAATTACCTTGGGCATTAGTGTATTTCTCAATCGCATGTCCGATATCAGAGAGTTTTGCGCCAACTTTTCCAGCGGCAATTCCAACCCACATTGATTCTTCGCAGACATCGAGCATGGTCTGACGTTTCTCATCAACGGGATCAACAATCATGGAAAATGCTGCATCTCCATGCCAGCCATCAACAACCGCGCCACAATCCACCGAGACAATATCTCCGGGCATGATCATCCGCTCACCAGGTATTCCATGAACTATTTCATCATTGATGGAAACACAGATTGTTGCGGGATATCCGTGGTAACCCTTGAAGTTTGAAGTTCCTCCACCGCGCTTAATATTCGCTTCCGCAATCGCATCAAGTGCGCTTGTGGTGATTCCGGCTTTTATATTGGCTCGGACTAATTCAAGAGTGCTTCGAACAAGAAGACCTGCTTTACGCATAGTCTGGAGTTGATCCAAAGTCTTGATCTGGATCGCCATGACTTAGCTAAGTTTCTGGGAGAGAGCGCGGATTGCGCCGGCAGTAATGTCTGCGACATCGCCTACGGCTGAGATCGTGATCAACAAACCTTCGTGGCGGTAAAAAGCAATGATGGGCGCTGTTTGTTCGGCATAAACCTCAAGGCGTCGAGCAATAACTTCCTCTTTATCGTCATCACGTTGGTAAAGCTCGGCTCCACATGCATCACATTTATCTAATTGGCCCGGGAAGATTTTCCCACAACCTCGACAAGTGCGACGTCCAGAAAGTCGCTTGATGATTTCAGCGTTCTCAATTGTGAGTTCAAGGGCTGCATCAATCGGAGTTTTCTTTTCAGCAAGAATTGCGCGAAGGACTTCTGCTTGCGCAACGTTGCGTGGGAAACCATCGAGTAGAAATCCATTTGTAGTATCGGCATGAGTCAAGCGATCTTTGACCATCGCATTTGTTACTGAATCAGGAACAAGTTCGCCCTTATCCATGTAACTCTTGGCTTGGAGACCGAGCGGTGTTCCTTCTTTGAGATTCGCGCGGAAGATGTCGCCGGTTGAGATATGAGGAATCGAGTAGTGCGCAGCAAGGTGAACTGCTTGAGTTCCTTTACCTGCACCTGGTGGTCCAACCAGGATGAGACGCATTAGCGGAGGAATCCCTCATATGAACGTTGTTGCAACTGGCTTTCAATCTGCTTTGCAGTATCAAGACCAACACCAACGACGATGAGAATCGCAGTTCCGCCGAATGGGAAGTTCTGAGATGCGCCGAAGAGGACGAGTGCGATGATCGGGATGATCGCAACGAGAGCTAGGTAGAGAGATCCAGGAGCAGTAAT
>JBJTHB010000003.1:0-8580 GCA_046094245.1 Actinomycetota bacterium | reverse complement strand
TAGGGACATCTTCCACAACTGAGTTCGTCGGTTACTTGTGTGCGAGAGAACCGGGACTGAGAAAACGATAAGCACACTACGCCCGTAGAAGCCCTGTATCAGTGTCGAAGGACCCGGGTTCGATTCCCGGCACCTCCACCATGACCTACGCCGAACTACTGAGTGCGGCGTATGCGAACAACGGCAGTAATGGCGGTTACGAGACCAATTAATCCAATGATGGTCGCTCCACGACTGATGTTTTGAATGATGAGAAAGGCTCCACTCAACAATGCCAAGAATGAAAGTAGATAGACGGCGAAACGTCGCTTAGGGCCCATGCTATGTGAGCGCCAGAAAGTTAGCGCAAGTGCAAGCGGACCACCATACATCGCTGGTGAGGTAATAATGATGACAGCGATAACAAGCGATTCCATAGTGCATGATAGAGCAGCGAAAGAGCGTGAGGAAAGCACGAATCACGCACTCTCATGAATTGGCCGAGAAGGAACAAAGATCTCTTTTCCTGCGGGCGAAGTCCAGGTGCAAGAACCGTCTTCATGGCTGATTAATTTCCAGCCATTGTGGGTCTTCATACGATGATGACGTCTACAGAGAAGACCAAGATTTCCGGGAGCGGTACGTCCACCCTCTTCCCACGGAATTGCATGATCGATATCGCTAATGCGTGAAGGTTGACTGCAACCAGGGAATCGGCAAATTCGATCTCGCGCCGTTAAGAAATCAACAAGAGGTTGGGGTGGAACATACGTTTCCCTTCCATAATCGAGAAGATTTCCCGTTAATGGATCAGTAATAAACCTTCTCCACTTTCCATCAGCCGAAAGTGTTCGAGCAACCGATGCAGGAATTGGACCATAACCTGCCAGCTCTGCAGGATTGTCGGCCATGCCCAAGGCAGTCGGTAGATCCATGGTGATGTTAATAGTCACGGGACGACGATGTGGTTGGTGTTCGTTTGCAATCCGAGCAAGGATGTCTCCGCAAATGGTAGCGAGAGCATCAGCGCGCTTCATATCCATAGTGCGAACATCAGAATGAGAATCGGGGCGAGTGCGGACGTCATCTTGGGAACGTTGAGGAGAATTAACGCCGGCAAGTAAACCCTGGGTTGAGTCGGAGGCAGACTTACTTAGAACATTCGCACTTGAAGAGTGGCTCAAGATCGAATTTGTTCGAACAAATCCATTAGAGAGTTGGCTCTCGACCAATACATTTATCGCCAACATAACGGTTTGGGCGTCTTCAGCAGGTAGCAAAGCGATCACGGTCGCCATTCCATCGCTCTCGGGATACATGTGAACACTTCGAGTATCGCGTGCGATTGCGACAGTCTCTTCAAAAGTTTCTGGTGATAACTGTGCGATTAATGTTCTAATCTTCCGACCAACTTGGGCGGGGGTATGAAACTCAGCATGGGCAAGAGCCCGATTCTCGATATGTATCAAGTCTTCGGTAGAGATTCCGCGCTTTATCGCTTCAGAAGTTTCGCGAGCTATCAATGTGGCATGGCTTGGAGAGATATCGCCGACTGCGAGCGCTTGGCAGGTTGCGGGAAGATGGTTGGTGAGAACACGAGCAGTATCAATGCGCGATTGCGCAGTATTGGCAGAAAGGCGTAGCGCAGTCGCCACATCTTCACGCTCTGTTTCATCAACCCCTTCCCATAGATTCTCACTCTGGGATGGTTCTGCTCCGGCGATTGCAAGGGTCGCGTTCTGAATCAACGAGGTGAGCCACGAATGTTGGCGTTCTAGGGCGGCCAGATAATCAATGCGGCCCGCGGATGTGAGTTTCTCAGGGTTGATATCAATGAGATGGCCCAAAGCTTCGTATCCTCCAGGTTGGTGGAGAAGTTCGATGACCTGCTCTTCAGGTCTTTTATCCAGAGAAATTCGCATGAGGCAATCTTCATGTGAGGGACTGACAATTCACGACGTAATTCACAACATATTTCTAAAATTAAGTGAATTGGAAGAAAGAGTGGAGTACGCAGCGTCAAAGTTAATTGAAAGAAAGGTATCAAAAGTCTGTGTTGGGAGTTGTTGCCTGAAGTGACAACCCGAGCAAGTCTGAAGTGACAACTCGAGCAAGTCAGAGGCCACTAAAGCAATCAGGTAAGCAAAACAAAGTGAAGCAGAAAATGAATATTGACTACAGGGCTTTAAGTGCGCCAACAACTTTCGTTAGCGACGCCTTGGCATCACCAAAGAGCAACGTTGTCTTTGAATCAAAGAGCAGCTCATTTTCAATTCCCGCAAAACCTGGACGCATAGACCGCTTTAAAAAGATGACATTTCCAGCCTGTGAGACATCAAGAATTGGCATTCCATAAATCGGACATCCGGGCGTTGTTTTCGCGGCCGGATTCACAACATCGTTAGCCCCAATAATGAGAGCCACATCGGTCTGTGGGAATGTGGGGTTCACTTCTTCCATCTCCGAGAGTTGCTCGTAAGGAACATTAGCCTCGGCAAGCAGAACATTCATATGTCCTGGCATACGCCCGGCAACAGGATGAATTCCATAAGCCACGTCAATCCCTTTTGCTGATAACAAGTCAGCTAATTCACGAACGGTGTGCTGAGCCTGCGCGACTGCCAAACCGAAACCAGGAACGATGACAACGCGACGGGCATAGTTCAACAAGATCGCAACATCATCAGGAGTTCCTGATTTCACTGGCCTTGTTTCGGTAGTACCTGCAGCATCCTGTGGCTTTGCAGTAAACGCACCAAAGAGCGTGCCAAACAAGGAACGTCCCATCGCTTCTGCCATCAATCGAGTCAGAATCGTTCCCGAAGCACCAACCAAAGTTCCGGCGATGATCAATAAAGTCGCATCAAGCACATAACCGCCTGCTGCCACGGTCAAACCAGTAAAGGCGTTCAACAACGAGATAACGATGGGGACATCTGCTCCACCGACCGGCAAAACAAAGAGAACGCCGAACAACAATGAAAGCCCCGCCAAAACCAAGAGTGGGGTAGTGCCGAGTGAATTCACAACCCAGACTGCGCTAGCGAGAGTTCCACCGAGCGTTGCAGCAATAACAAATCGCCCACCCGGAAACACAACAGGTCGCGTCGTCATTAACTCTTGCAATTTTAGGAATGTGACAATTGAACCCGAGAACGACGTACATCCGACGAGCACGGTAAAGACCGTGGCAATCACGACTGCAGTGCTTGCGGTATCACCCAGCTTCAAATACTCGACAATTGCAACCAAGGCTGCAGCGCCGCCACCAACGCCATTAAATAGCGCAACAAGTTGGGGCATCGCTGTCATCTGCACCTTACGCGCTGCTGGTACACCGACAATCACACCAAATGCAATTGCACCAATGATCCAACCCAGATTATTGAGCGGCAAAGACCCTTCTTTACCCGCGTAAAAAAAGACCGCAACAGTCGCAATAGTCGCACCTAATGCACCTAGCAGATTTCCGCGGCGAGCAGTGCGAGGATGTGACAAACCTTTGAGCGCGAGAATGAACATAACTCCAGCGCTCAGGCCAATAAGGTCATAAATCGTGCGGTTCATTTCTTCTCACCTACCGATTTATTCGCTGTTTCGCCTTTTCCAGCGGCGCCCTTGCCTTTGAACATCTCCAGCATGCGATCAGTCACAACAAACCCGCCAACCATATTTATCGTAGCAAGAACGATGGCTGCTATAGAGAGACCCAATTCAAGGTTGGTTTCGCTATGGTCGGCGACGATGATCGCACCAACCAAAATCACGCCGTGAATCGCATTCGCGCCACTCATCAATGGAGTGTGAAGAGTCGATGAAACCTTTGAGACGACCTCAAAACCAACAAATACTGCAAGAACGAAGATCGAAATGATGGCAATCGCATCCATGCTTATGCACCTTTCCGTTTCGCACCATTGTGAGTGAGAGCCGCGGCATCAATAATCTCATCAGCAAAATCTGGCGATACAACGCCTTCTTTTGTCATGAGCAAGAGCAGATTTACAACGTTGCGTGAATACAAATACGAAGCATGGAATGGAAGCTGGCTGGGAACATCCTTGCCGCCCCAAATCTTGATACCGCCGTCGATGCTCACAATCTCACCTGGCTTTGAACCTTCGACGTTTCCGCCGCTTTCTGCTGCAAGATCAACGATGACGGATCCTTCTGCCATCGATGAGTACATTTCCTTCGTCACAAGCCTTGGCGCAGGTCTTCCCGGAACGGCTGCGGTTGTGATCAAGACATGTGATTTAGTTATGTACGGAGTTAACAACTCACGTTGTTTGGCAGCGCGTTCTTCAGTCATTTCGCGCGCATAACCTCCCGCGCCTTCAAGCGCCTCTAATTCCAGTTCAATAAATGTCGCACCCATGGAGCGCACTTCATCTGCCGACGATGGACGCACGTCGTATGCAGATACGACGGCACCAAGTCGGCGGGCAGTTGCGATGGCCTGAAGTCCAGCAACTCCTGCACCGAGTACTAAAACATTTGCTGGCGCAACGGTTCCCGCAGCAGTCATCAATAGAGGGAAGAAACGAGGTGAAAGTTCAGCGCCAACAAGCGCTGCTTTGTATCCAGCGCAGAGCGCTTGTGAGGTCAATGCATCCATTGATTGGGCGCGCGAGATACGCGGTACTGCTTCGAGGGAGATAGCTGTGGCTCCAGCATGAGCAAGGGCATCAATCGAATCGGCCGCATTACTAGGAGAGAGAAAAGAAATTGTGATCGAGCCGCGCTTAACTTTCGCAGCTTGTGCAGGTGTGAGAGGTTGAACCGAGAGAATGACATCTGCGCCACTTAATTCTTTATCTAGTTCTGCGCCACTGAAAACCGAAGCGCCCGCTCCAACATACGCATCGTCGCTAGCGCCAGCATCAACGCCAGCTCCCGATTGAATTGCGACAGTAAGCCCCGCACGCGTGAGTTTGGAGATGATGTCAGGAAGGAGCGCAACGCGCTTCTCACCGCTCTTGCTCTCGGCTGGGACTATTACACGCACGATACGAGCCTATCCTTCACGATTATGACTGGCTACTTGATAGCAGCACTCACCGGCGTATTGCCGCGAAAGATGCGCTTACAAGCCTTTGATCTCGCCGCGAACCAAGTGATACATGATGGCTTGAATCGTGGTGCGGCGATGGAAAGCTTCGCGCCAAATCACCGAACGCGGTCCGTCAATGACAGATGCTGCAACTTCTTCCCCTCTATGTGCGGGTAGACAATGCATAAAGATGGAATCAGATGCAGTCATACCCATCAAATCCTCGGTAACTGCGAACGAAGTAAGTGCCTTTTCTTTCTCGCGGCGTTCTTCCTCTGGATCTCCCATCGACATCCACACATCGGTGTACAGGACAGATGCATCTTTTGCAGCTACATGAGGATCATGAATTACTTCGACTTTTCCGCCATTCTTTGCTGCGAAAGCTGATGCTCGTGCAACGACATCGGCATCTGGTGCCCACTTACCTTCCGGCGTTGCGGCGACAACATGCGCTCCCATAATCGCGCCCATCATCAACCATGCGGTCGTTACATTGTTTCCATCTCCAAGATAAACAAACTTACGTCCCGCAATATCGTTGCCAAATTTCTCCCGAATAGTCAGCCAATCGGCGAGGACTTGAGTGGGGTGGTCATAATCAGTGAGCCCATTGATGACAGGAATCGTGGCGTTCGCACCAAGTTCATCAACATCTGATTGGGCAAAGGTGCGAATTAAGAGCGCACTACAAAACTGGCTAATCACGCGAGCGGTATCAGCAATTGTTTCGCCCCGGCCAATCTGCAGATCTTCACCACGGAGAAAAATCGGCGTGCCACCTAAATGCGCAACAGCGGTTTCAGAGGCAAGTCGGGTGCGGGTCGAAGGTTTCGACATGTAAATCGCGACGGTCTTGTGAGCCAGAGCAGATGAAGCTTTGGTCGGATCTTTGGCGAAATCAGCAGCGGTCGAGAGCAGAAGTTCGACATCGGCGCGAGAGAGATGCTCGGTGCGCAAGAGATCCTTCATCGCCATATCTTACGGCTCCACTTGTGGCTCATGCGTGCGCCAAAGGTGCGCCTATTATTGCCGCATGAAATTCGGCCGACGATCAACGGTGGAAGATTCCGATCTCATCATTGAGACGCGCCCTGAAACCGAAGATCTTGAGCCCGGCGATCACGAACGATTCGCCCATTATGTTCGCAAAGAGAAAATTGTTGAGTCGGCAGTTTCCGGCACTCCCGTGACGGCGCTTTGCGGAAAGAAATGGATTCCCTCACGTGATCCCAACAAGTTTCCGATCTGTCCTACATGTAAAGAGATTCACGCTGGACTTCGCAAAGGTCCCGACGATGACTCCCAATCTTAAATAGAGGCCAGACTCGTTTATGGCGCTCGGAACAGCAATCGAATCTGAGGTCGAACTCGATCTACGTGCAGATCGACCATGGGTATGTGTAGTGTGGGACGACCCCGTCAACCTCATGTCGTACGTAACTCATGTCTTTATGGTGCTCTTTGGTTATTCGAAAGAGAAAGCAACGGAGTTGATGTTAAAGGTCCATAACGAAGGGCGAGCAACAGTTACCTCTGGAACTCGCGAAGAGATGGAACGCGACGTCCAACGATTGCATGAATATGGTCTCTGGGCGACGGTCCAGAGAGATGATGAGTTCTAAAGCGATGTCTATTTTCAAGCGCTTAGATGATGGTTCGCTATCCATTACTTTCACTTCCCAAGAAGCGCATGTGCTGATCAATCTGACAGAGCAGCTGGTTGAACTACTTTCTGAAGGAGATGGCCAATCTCATCAAGTCGATCCGCTCCTGCATCTGGTTGGTATCTCTAATGCTGATTCACTTCCAGAAGATCCAGTCTTACGGCGTTTATTGCCCAACGCCTATGCAGATGAGAAATCTGCTGGAGAGTTTCGCCGATATACCGAACATGGGCTTCGAGAGAAAAAGAAAGCACATGCATTGGCAATTTATGAAGCGCTCTTACCGCAAGATGAAGAATGGAACGGAGATACGCCGCTAGATAAAGGTTTTCTGACCGTTACTTTCCCCAGCGCACAATCACTGGAATGGTTGGGTGGTCTCAATGATTTAAGGCTGGCTCTAGCGGTTCGACTGGGAATCGGAACTAATCTGGGTGAGAGCAAGGGCGCTGAAAAAGAAGAGGAGCCATCAAACGCAGAATCGCTTCATAAAAAGTACGAGTTGATGGTCGATTCAGATCCAATGAAGGCTGTTTATTCCGTGTATTCATGGATCGGCTGGCTCCAACAATCTCTGCTTGAAGCACTCACAAACTAAAAAGTGAACGGGGCCCGGTTTCCCGAGCCCCGCCTTTACTACTGTACAACTTTTACTACTAAGTCAATCGACGTATTAGTGATCGTCCTTCATGCCTTCGGCAACGGACTTCATACGAGCGATCTTGAGGATCGTTAGACCCCATACGCACTTCGCCACAACGTCAGCGATGGTGTAACCCACTTGACGTCCAACGAATGCACCGGAGCTTGCTGCTCCATCTGCATCGATGATTGGGAGGAGGTACGAGATTGGGTAAACGCCCCATGAAGCAATGAGGAGGAGACGTAGGCGACCAATGGTTGCCGCAACTCCCTCAGGCTGACGATCGAGCGACTTGCCGAGTTCTACGAAGAGAACATAAAGGATGTAGAGGAATGGAATTGTGGAGAGAACGCCCCACATGATCTTCTCGCCCTGATCGCTGGATGTTTCTCCAGGATAGCCAAGTGCGATCATCGCAGCTGATGCAGGGACCAAGCGTGTGATGAGTGACTTTGAAGCTTCTTTTGCAAGAGCAAGAACTGCGATTACTTCTACGAGAAGTAGTGGAACTGTGAGAATCCAGTCAACATAACGATATGCCTCGTTAAATGCTGTTGAGCTGGTGTTAACGTCGTGCGCAACGTTGAAGGTTCCTTCTTGTGTCGCGTGCTTGAATGAATCGAAGATTCGAAGATAGTGATATCCAGCAATGAATGTCACCATCGATGACAGTACAAGCGCGTTGCGGTACTTAGGAAGAACGCGGTGCTGTGACACGAGTGTGTAAACAGTGGTTGCAAGCATCGAAATAAGTCCAAATGAGAGGATGTTAAATACGACGCTCCACTGAGTAGCTGTTAACTGAATCAAATTAGCCTCCGTGGGCAATTAGGTTTGCTCGACTCAAGTAGGGCCGAGCGGCCGCATCTATCCGTAGGCCCATATGAAGCCTCGGCGAGAAAGCGATTAGGCAAAAGGGTCCTACCTACTCGTGAGTTGTTCAAGCCAAAAGCACGGTATTTCTTAAGAAATGTTATAAATATTCACCTTTTTCTAGGGCAAAACGGACATCCCGTAGACTGCGCGCATGTCTAATGACGCTCCAATCGGAATTTTCGATTCGGGCCTTGGCGGTTTAACGGTCGCTCGCGCGATCATTGACCAGTTACCTCACGAATCGATCATCTATTTTGGCGATACCGCTCGCGGGCCATACGGACCGCGCCCGTTGGCCGAGGTTCGCTCTTTTGCCCTAGAAATCATGGATTCTCTCGTGGCTGCCGGCGTGAAGGCGATAG
>JBJTHB010000002.1:0-3779 GCA_046094245.1 Actinomycetota bacterium | reverse complement strand
GCTGGAAGTTCTCTCATTGCCGTTGTACTTGATGGCTGGATTGTCACGCCGTCGTCGCTTGCTTTCACAAGAAGCTGCGCTTAAGTACTTCTTACTTGGCGCTTATTCATCCGCTTTCTTCCTCTTTGGCGCAGCATTCCTGTATGGCTATACCGGCAACGTTTCGCTTGATGGAATAAGAGATGCGATTGCGGAAGGTCGCGGCAACGACTCATTCCTTCTTATCGGAATGATTTCGCTCAGTGTTGGGTTACTTTTCAAAGTTGGTGCTGCACCATTCCATGCATGGACGCCCGATGTCTATCAAGGTGCTCCCACGCCAGTAACTGCATTTATGGCTGCCGCAACCAAAGTCGCAGCCTTTGGCGCAGCCCTTCGTATTTTCTATGTCGCACTTGGTGGCGCTGTCTGGAATTGGAAACCAATCCTCACAGCATTCGCAATCCTCACCATGATTGTGGGCTCCGTAATTGCGATTGCCCAGCGCGATGTGAAGCGCATGTTGGCGTATTCCTCTATAGCCCACGCTGGTTTCTTGCTCACTGGGATTATTGCCCTGAATCAAGAAGGCTTGAAGGCATCGCTCTTCTATCTAGCCAGTTATGGATTCACCACGCTCGGCGCATTTGCGCTGATTACTTTGGTACGTGATTCCTCGGGTGAAGTTACAGATCTCAATCGTTGGGTTGGACTTGCCAAGCGCTCTCCAGCTGTCGCATTAATCTTCACAACCTTCTTACTTTCCTTTGCGGGAATTCCACTTACTGCAGGTTTCATCGGTAAGTTCACAATCTTCACCGCGGCTTACGACAGCGGAAATATCGCTGTTGTTGTGGCTGGCGTTCTATCGAGCGCGATTGCGGCTTTCTTCTATATCCGCGTTATTGTGATGATGTTCTTTACTGATCCCGAAGAAGATACCGTCACAGTGACCATTCCTTCGTTGAACACTAACCTCACGATTTGGATCGCCGCGATAGTGACGATTCTTCTTGGAGTCTTCCCGACTCCAGTCTTGGATGCAGCCGCATCCCTTGCTACTTTCGTTAGATAATCAACTATGTCCAGCCTCGGCATCCCCAATCTCGACGGGGAACTTGAGCGCACGCTTTCCCATGGGCTGGATGAGGTTGAAGCACTTTTAAGTTCACACATTCAAGGCGACTACCCACTTGTCGTTGAGACTTCACGACATCTTGTAGAAGCAGGCGGAAAAAGATTCCGTCCGCTCATTACTTTAATCTCATCGCACTTTGGAAATGGTCAATCACGTCAGGTAATCGAAGCTGCTGTTGTTTGCGAACTTACGCACGTTGCAACTTTGTATCACGATGATGTGATGGATGAAGCACCTCTTCGTCGCGGAGTAGAAAGTGCCAATAATCGTTGGGGCAATACCGTCGCGATTCTGACTGGCGATTACCTCTTCTCAAAAGCCTCAGATCTATTGGCTGATTTAGGCCCAGAAGCAGTGCGTTTACAGGCTAAAACCTTCGAACGCTTAGTAATCGGCCAGATACAAGAGACCCAAGGTCCGAAAGATGGCGCTGATCCACTCACGCATTACCTCCAAGTCGTCGCAGATAAGACCGGATCATTGATTGCCACAAGCGCACGATTCGGAGCGATGTTGGCGGGAGCTGATGCAGCACATGTTGAAACACTTACTGCATTTGGCGAGAAGATTGGTATCGCATTCCAACTCGCTGATGATGTTATCGATATCGCTAGCGATTCATCTCAATCAGGCAAGACCCCAGGAACTGATCTCAAAGAAGGCGTCCCAACGCTTGTAACGCTACAAATTATGCGTTCGAATCGCGCGGAAGATGCCGAACTCAGAGCTTTGCTTTCCGCTCCGATGGATGATGCCACCGTCGCACGAGTGATTCCACAATTACGCAAACATCAAGCGTTGAACGATGCTCGTTCTCAACTCCACCAACTAGAGGAAGAAGCAAAATCTCTGCTTGCTTCATTGCCACACGGCCCCGCTCGGAGCGCTCTAGAGAACCTCTGTCACGCCATTGTTGAGCGCACGGCTTGATCGATACAAATCTCGACTCAAGAACGCCAAAGCAACCCAGATAAAGAAGAAGCCAGCAATCTTTACTGGTGAGATATCTTCATTGTTGATGAATATTCCAATAAAGAACATGATGGTCGGAGTGATGTATTGAAGCAAGCCGACAGTACTCAGTGGCAATCTCGTCGTTGAGCCATTGAATAACAAGAGTGGAATCACCGTCGCAGCACCGGCTCCAAAAAGCAGAAGAGATGTTACGAAGCTATTGCCAAACTCTGCAGTTCCATTTCTTTCAATCACGAAGAGAAAGATCAAGTTTGGAAGGAAAGCGAAGAAAGTTTCGACCGATAGCGTCTCTAAAGCCCCAAGATTCAAGGATTTCTTGATCACGCTGTATCCACCCCAGGAAATAGAGAGAACGAGCGCAATCCAAGGCAGAGATCCATATCCAACGGTAAGCACAGATACTCCTACGCTGGCTAAGACCACCGCAGTCCATTGCAAAGGGCGTAACTTCTCGCGAAGTAATAAGACGCCAAAGGTCACGTTGATTAGCGGTGTTATGTAATAACCCAACGCCGCTTCGACGACGCGGTTGACCGTCACCGACCAGATGTAGACGCCCCAGTTGATGGTGAGTAAACCTGAGGCAAGAAATAGCAGAGAAAGAGTTCGGGAAGCACGCACCATGTGAAAAGCGCTCTTAATCTGTTTACGAATCGTCAATAAAAATACACAGAGCAGAAGTGACCAGATTCCTCGGTGCGCCAATATTTCATATGCCCCAGCTTCTTCGACTAACTTCCAATAGAGTGGAAGCAAACCCCACAATAGATATGCCGAGACTCCGAAGAGAAGTCCTTTATTAAATTTCGTCATCGATAATTTGTAAATTGAACGGCGAAGTCCAACTTCGCACCCTTAATTAAAGCGATAGCGGTCTGAAGATCATCACGGCTCTTGCTGGAGACGCGAAGTTCATCTCCTTGAATCTGGGCGCGCACTGATTTTGGACCTTCATCTTTCAAAAGTTTGGTGATCTTCTTTGCGTTCTCTTGCGAGATTCCTTCCTTCACCGTACAGAAGATGCGGTAGACCTTCCCACTCTGGGCAGGATCTGCGATTTCAAGATGCTTCAATGAAACATTGCGCTTGATCATCTTCTCTTTCAAAACATCCAGCGCTGCCTTAACTCGCTCTTCAGTCTCGGCCTCAACAAGGATTTTCTCGCCCGACATCTCGATCTTCACACCCGTGTTCTTGAAGTCGAATCGGGTAGCTACCTCGCGAGAGGCCTGATTTAAAGCGTTATCAAGCTCCATTCGATCGACCTTGGAGACGACATCAAAGCTGCTATCGGCCATTGCCCAAAGGTATCGTGAGGCTAAATTGAGCGAGAAATCCTTGGTTAGCGCGTTAGAAATCACCTATTAGAATTGAGCCCTTCTCGCAGTGTTGCGTACGAGTCAATCTTTCTCAGATGAGAATCAATTCAAGGAGCTTTGATGAATAACGAGATGTTCCAGCAGATGAAATCCGGCAAGGGCTTTATTGCAGCCCTCGACCAGAGCGGTGGCAGCACACCTAAGGCGCTCGCTCTTTATGGCGTAACCGAATCTGCTTATTCAAATGAAGCCGAGATGTTCGATCGTATGCATGAAATGCGTTCACGTCTTATCAAGTCCCCAGTCTTCAATGGCGACCGCGTCATCGGCGCAATCCTTTTCGAAATGACAATGGAGCGCACTATCGA
>JBJTHB010000001.1:0-6642 GCA_046094245.1 Actinomycetota bacterium | reverse complement strand
GTTCTGATTGATAGCGCCTCGCTGTGGTATCGCGCCTACTACGGAATGCCGGACACATTGCTTTCGCCCCAGGGGGAACCAATTAACGCCGTAAAAGGTTTCCTCGATATGACTGCACGATTGGTGAACCAGTACCAACCTGATCGTTTGGTCATATGCCTTGATGGAGATTGGCGTCCCAGTTGGCGAGTTGAGTTATTCCCCGAATATAAAGCAAATCGTGTCGACGACGAAGGCGATGAGGAGTTGGAGCCCGATCTTCTTACGCCACAAATCCCGCTAATTCTCGATTTCTTCGAAGCTGCAGGCATTCCATTGGTTGGCATCGATGATTACGAAGCTGATGACGTCATAGCAACTTATTCCAAGACTGAGAAAGGTCCGATTCGCATCATCACCGGAGATCGCGATCTATTTCAATTGGTTGATGACGAACGTAATGTCGCTGTTGCATATTTAGCAAAAGGTATTAGTAATCACGACCTAGTTGATCGTTCATGGATTGCCGAAAAGTATGGAATACCGGGGGAGAGGTATGGACTCTTCGCAATGATACGAGGTGATGCTTCCGATGGTCTACCTGGAATTCGTGGCATAGGCGAGAAAGGTGCTGCCGCAATCGCAAAGACATTTTCTTCCATGGATAGCGTTATCGAAGCTGCCCACAATGGCGATGATGCGCTACATCCAACGCATCGCAAGAAAATTCTCGCCGATTTGAACTATGCAAAGATCGCGGAGAAATTGGTCTCATGCGCCATCGATATCCGCTTGCCGTCGATTGATCTTACGATTCCGAAAGAACCTCACGATAGAAACTATCTCGAGACTATGAAGAAGGATTACGGTCTCGGAGCAAGCGTTGATCGCTTGCTCTCGGCATTCAAATGGTGAATGTAGTTTTAGCCCTACTCTCAGGGTTTCTTTTCTTTGCAGGGTTTGCGCCTTGGGAAATATGGATAGCTCCTTACGTTGCAATCGTCTTATTGTTCAGAATTCTCTGTGACAAAGCTTTGCCAGAAAGGTTCACATATTCCTTACTCGCTGGCCTCGCTTTTTTCTTGCCATTACTGCATTGGAGTTCCGTCTACGTTGGATCAATTCCGTGGTTAGTCCTGGCCGTAGGGGAGAGCCTTCTTTTTGCTGCAATCGGATTAGTTCGTTGGCAACGCCGTTGGGAGAACGCACTGCTCTTTTCCGCGATTTTCACAGCAATTGAGCTGCTCAGAATGAAGTTTCCCTTCGGTGGATTTGGTTGGGGGCGATTAGGATTCACACAAGTTGATTCTCTCAACTGGCTATATCCATGGATCGGCGTTACTGGTATCTCACTGCTCGTATCAACATCTGCTTTTCTCCTCATTTCAAAATCCAAAACAATCGCTTTAATTCTTTCCATTATCGCCGCTACTTTCCTGCTGAGCAGAATTCTTTCACCTGACACTGAAGGCAAAGTACTGCAAGTAACGGCTATACAAGGAGGAGTCGATGAGCTTGGGTTGAGTTTCAATGACCGTGCAATGCGCGTTCTAGAACGCCATGTCCAGGCCACGACAAAAGTTGAAAGAACGGATCTCTATGTTTGGCCAGAGAATGCATCGGATGTTGATCCTTTAAAGAATGAAAAGGCACGATTGCTCATTACAGATCTGGTGCGAAGGCTGGAGTCTGCGTTATTGGTCGGCGCAGTTGAGCGAACTTTGGAAGGGCCAGCAAATACAAGCCTTCTCTTCGGAGCAGACGGGGAGGTGAAAAGTCGTTACATTAAGCAGGACCTTGCACCGTTTGGTGAATATATGCCAGTCAGGCGGATTGCAGAATCAATCTCACCTTATGCGAAGCAAGTAAACGACTTTGTGTCGGGAGATACATGGGTACGACATTCGATTAATGACCATCCATTCCAATCACTCATCTGTTTCGAAATACTCGATGATGACCATGTCAAAGATGGAACTAAAGGCACAACTTTCGTTGTGGCACAGACCAACAACGCAACATTTGGCCGGAGTTCCGAAGCCGCCCAACAACTTCAAATAACCCGAGCTAGAGCCGCTGAATCTGCTCGCGAATTTGTTGTGGTAAGTACAACTGGCTTCACATCTCATCTGGATGCAGAAGGGAAAGTTCTGGCGAAGGCGCCGCAATTCACCTCTGAAAGCCTCACGATGAACGTGAAGCTGGTTGATCCGCGCCACGAAACCCCAGCGCAGCAGCTGAGCACATGGTTCTGGGCGATGATTGTGGGGCTTTTGTCGGGAGCTGTGTGGTGGAGAATCAGCCGATAATCTACATTATGTAAAGTAAAACTAATTGATGGCGAGGCTTTCAATCGGCTCGCAAGCGCAAACCAAATTCCTATCCCCGTATGCCCCATCGATGCGACCGACCGTTGGCCAGTACTTTCCTCGTCGAGTAAGGCCCACATTTTCTCCGGCTGGAAAAGCAGCATCGTGGCGCGAATATGGTCTGTTCCATTCATCGTTCACGACATCGGCCGCGGTATGAGGCGCATGACGCAAGGCTGAATCTTCGACCGTGATGGCTCCCTTTTCTACGGCTTCAATCTCAGATGCGATAGCAAGCATCGCGGCAATGAATCGGTCGATCTCAGCTATATCTTCACTTTCGGTCGGTTCAATCATGAGCGTGCCTGCGACGGGGAAACTCATGGTCGGTGCATGGAAACCGTAATCCATCAATCGCTTCGCAACATCATCAACCGTTACGCCAGTGCGTTTGGTGATATCTCTAAGATCAATGATGCACTCGTGCGCAATAAGATTGTTTTGACCGGTGTAGAGAATCGGAAAAGCATGCTGCAATTTCTTAGCGATGTAATTCGCTGAAAGGATCGCTATTTGAGTTGCACGAGTCAGACCTTCGGCGCCCATCATTCGAATATACGACCATGAGATTGGCAGAATTAGCGCTGATCCGAAGGGAGCTGCGCTAATTGGTCCAGGCCCGGTTAATGGCCCGGCTGTTGGATCGAGTGGATGGTTAGGCAAATACGGCGCTAAATGTTTGCGAGCGATGACAGGTCCAACTCCGGGTCCCCCACCACCGTGCGGTATGCAGAAAGTCTTATGTAAGTTGAGATGCGAAACATCGGCACCAAATTTTCCTGGTTGTGCAAGTCCAACTAGCGCATTGAGATTCGCTCCATCAACATACACCTGTCCACCAGCGTCATGAATCAATGCACAAATGGTGGTGATCTCTGATTCGAAAACGCCGTGAGTCGAAGGATACGTCACCATCAAAGCCGCAAGTTGATTGCGAAATTCGTCGATCTTCGCCTTCAAATCATCAATTGATACGTTCCCGTTTTCATCACATGCAACCACGACCACGCGCATTCCTGCCATGACAGCACTGGCTGCATTCGTGCCATGGGCACTGGAAGGAATCAAACAGATGTCGCGTTGCCCCTCCCCTTTGCCATCCAAGTAATTCTTGATGGCTAGCAAACCGGCAAATTCACCCTGCGAGCCGGCATTGGGCTGAAGTGAAACGGCGTCGTATCCAGTTATATCAACTAACCATTTACTCAATTCAGCGATAAGTCGTCGGGTGCCAACGCTCTGCGCCGATGGAGCAAAAGGATGGAGATGTGCGAATTCTGGCCACGTGATTGATTCCATCTCTGTGGTCGCGTTGAGCTTCATCGTGCAGGAGCCCAAAGGAATCATGGTTCGATCAAGGGCAAGATCGCGATCTGAAAGTGAACGTATGTAGCGCAACATCGCGGTTTCCGAGTGATATGAATTGAAGATTGGATGTTGCAAATACGAAGTGGTGCGCAGAATGGGGATGGCGCCAAAGGTGTTCGTTACATCACGATGAAGGGCCCAAATTTTGCAGAGCTTCTCGATCGTTGATTCGCTGACGCATTCATCGAAGGCGACACTTACTCCCCCATCAATACGTCGGACATTGATGCCAGCTTTCATTGCCGATTCGACTAATGCATCTGCATTCGAAGCAAAGAATGAAACGGTGTCGAAGAAATGAGGTGAGATAAGTTCGAATCCACTTGCCTTAATTGCCGCAGCAAAATTCCGCGCTTTCTTATGAACTTGTATTGCAATCTCTTTCAATCCAGCTGGGCCATGCCAAGCAGCGTAGAAAGCGGCGATGACGGCAAGAAGAACTTGAGCGGTGCAGATATTGCTCGTTGCTTTATCCCGACGAATGTGTTGTTCGCGGGTTTGAAGTGCAAGTCGGAGCGCAGGATTTCCATGAGAATCAATACTTTGGCCGACAAGACGTCCAGGTAATGAACGTTCTAAACCTTGACGTACAGCAAGAAATCCAGCATGAGGTCCACCAAAACCCATGGGCACGCCGAAACGTTGTGCGGAACCTACCGCGATATCTGCTCCCCACTCTCCCGGTGACTTAATCAAGGTCAGCGCAAGTAGATCTGTGGCCATGATGACAAATCCTTGCGACGCGTGAACTTTTGCAATCATCGACTCGAAATCAGGCAGAGACCCAAACGTATCTGGGTACTGAACCAAAACACCAAAACAATTTTCGAAATCGTCATGTTCGACAATATCGACAACCTGAACCTCGATCTTTAGCGGTTTGGCTCTCGTTAGTACCACCGCTTGTGTTTGAGGATGAACCCGTGAATCAATGAGAAATAGTGCATTATCGGGAGCTGACGAACTTCGTCGAGCAAGTGTCATGGCCTCGGCTGCAGCTGTGCCTTCATCCAACATCGACGCATTACATATTGGCAATCCCGTTAGATCACTCACCATCGTCTGGAAAGCAAAAAGCGCTTCAAGACGTCCCTGACTAATCTCTGGTTGATACGGCGTGTATGCGGTGTACCACGCTGGATTTTCCAGAACATTGCGGAGAACAACAGGAGGCGTAACCGTTCCGTAGTACCCCATACCTATGAGCGAATGATTGATGACGTTTTCACTAGCAATGCGTCGCAATTCCTTGATGACGTCAACTTCCGAAATCGGATCAGGCAGCATCTGCCCAAAACGTTCTTTCAATTTGATTGAATCTGGGAGCACTGCGTCAACAAAAGATGGAAGATCTGAGTAGCCCAATTCGTGGAGCATTGTGGCTGTCTGATCAGAAGAAGGACCAATATGCCGATCTGAAAAATCTCGCCTGGTCATGGCGAGAAGAATAAGGGGTGAGGCTCCTTTATGCCCCGCGTAGTTTTCTGCGGGCAGCTAGTTCATCGTTAGATGCTTCACTTGTTACTGTCGAGCCATCATTAAGGTTCTCAGCCTGCAAATGCGAGAGAGAGCCTTCGACCTCATTCCACACTTTGCCAATCGCTATTCCAAAGACTCCTTGACCGCCTTGTAACAGATCGAAGATCTCTTCTGAATTGGTGCATTCGTAAATCGATGCGCCATCGCTCATCAGCGTGATGCGAGCCAAATCATCCACTCCACGCTCTCGAAGGTGGGCGACGGCGCTACGAATATTTTGTAGCGATACACCGGTATCCAAGAGTCGTTTAACGATCTTCAAAACAAGAATGTCTTTAAACCCATAAAGACGAGCGCTCCCCGAGCCCGAAGCCCCACGCACTGTAGGTTCCACCAAGCCAGTTCGAGCCCAATAATCCAATTGACGATAAGAAATCCCGGCAGCCGCGCAGGCAGATGCCCCGCGATATCCAAGTTCAATCTCGGAACGCTGCGCGCCGTCATTCATGGGAAGCCTCACAATCATCGCTGGGGAGAGCAATAGCCGTACGATACGTGGCAATGAAGTGCGCTTCAACAACCGACACACTTAAAACCTAAAGTGGAGGTTGAAAGTTAGACACCCTTAGCGGGAACCCCTAACTAGCGAAGTCCTCAGGGTTAATCTGATCGAGGAATTCCTTGAATTTCTCCACCTCATCTTCGGACTGATCTGGAATCTCTATTCCGGCATCACTCATCAACGCCTCGCTGGCAAGAATTGGAGCACCCGTACGCAGAGCCAGGGCAATTGCATCGCTGGGACGTGCGGAGACCGTAACGCCTCCTTGAAGGTTGAGTAGTGCGTAAAAAATTCCCTCACGAAGTTCGGTCAAATGGATGGAGTCGATCGATATGTGAAGCGCTTCAAGTACATCTTTCATAAGGTCATGCGTAAGGGGGCGCGGCGGAGTGACGCCTTGTTGGGCAAAAGCGATGGCGGTGGCTTCAACGGCGCCTATCCAAATAGGTAGGTACCGCTCACCTCCCATCTCTTTGAGTAGAACAATTGGTTGATTGGAAGGCATTTCTACTCGCACGCCAACAACATCGAGGGCGTGGAAATTCATCTGGCGCGATTCAATCCAGAACGAACCAAAGCAGCATGGAGCCGGACAGATAAGGAAGCAATCTCACGTGAAACTTCCTGGGCTCGCGCCTTTGATTCTGGATTCTTCTGCCGAAGCAGAGGTGTTATCACTTGTTCCACCAGTCCGACCTCACGATCTGCGGCAGTCTTAAAGGCGCGAAGGTGACGACCTTCAATCCCAAAAGATGCAATTTCAGCTACGACCTTCGCAACTGTTAACGCATCACCATCGTAATGCCGTCCTTTGATTTGGATTAATCCGTAACTCTCAAGTTCCACAAGTTGCTCTTCTGTGATGCCGCTGTTAGCAAGAAGTTC